>BEHN01000006.1 GCA_002898535.1 bacterium HR11 | reverse complement strand
CGCCCCCTTCCTGTCCGGGTCGGGCCGGACGGCCGACGCCCGGGTCGGCGGCCGGCCGCCCGGACACAGGGGGAAGCGCAGGCAACTGCGTAAGTCCTAAATGAGAAATGCACGCCCTTAGAGCATCCTCGCGGAGTCCCGAGATGTCCGACGTCCTGGCCCTGGAGGGGCCTTCGACTCTGGACGGTGAGATCCCCATCGCCGGCGCCAAGAATGCGGCCCTGCCCTGTATGGCGGCCGCCCTCCTCACGCCGGACCCCGTCGAGCTGGAAAACGTCCCGCCCGTTCAGGACGTCTTCACCCTGCGGGAGCTCCTGGCCGGCCTGGGCGTGGACGTCCGGGTCGACGGCGACCGATGGACGCTTCAAGCAGAGCGGGTGACTTCGACGGCCGTCCCGCCGGACCTGACTCGACGCATGCGGGCGTCCTTCCTGACACTGGGCCCCCTGGGCGTCCGATGCGGGTCGGCCGAGGTCGTCTATCCCGGCGGATGCGCCATCGGGGAGCGGCCTGTGGACCTGCATCTGGCGGGTCTCGAGGCCCTGGGCTTCGAGGTCGATCAGGCGGCGGCCCGGGTCCGCATCCGGGCCCGTCGGCTCCGGGGTACCGTCTTCGAGTTCGCCAAGGTGACGGTCACGGGGACGGAGCACCTGATGATGACGGCGGCGGCCATCCCGGGGACGACGGTCCTGCGGAACTGCGCCCGGGAGCCGGAAGTCGTCCAGCTGGCGGAGCTCTTGTGTTCGATGGGCGCCGACATCGAGGGGGCCGGCACGCCGCAGGTCGTCATCCGGGGGACGACGGCGCTTCGGGGGGCGGCCGTCCGGGTCATCCCAGACCGGATCGAAGCGGGGACCTATGCGGTCGCGGCCGTCCTGACGCGGGGCCGGGTCGTCCTCCGGGCAGCTCGGGCGGCCCATCTGACGGCTCTGCTGGAGCTTCTGCAGGCGCAGGGTGCCGTCGTCGAGACGACGGCCGACGGGCTCATCGTCGACGCCCGAGGCGTCGGTGACTTTCGACCCCTGCGGGTCACGACGGAGCCCTATCCGGGGTTCCCGACCGACCTGCAGGCCCAGGTGATGGTCCTGATGACCCAGGCACCCGGCGTCAGCGAGGCCGTCGAGACGATCTTTCCGGACCGATTCAACCACGTCGCCGAGCTTCAGCGGATGGGCGCTCACATCGAGCTGGCCAAGCCGATGGCCCGGGTGTACGGCCCGACCCCCCTGCGGGGGACGGTCGTGGCGGCGTCGGACCTGCGGGCTTCGGCGGGCTTGGTCCTCGCCGGCCTCATCGCCCGGGGGACGACCGTCGTCACGAACGTCTATCATCTGGACCGGGGCTACGTCCGGATGGAAGAGAAGCTCCGGCAGGCGGGGGTGTCCATCCGGCGGATGAGGTCGGACCACGGACCATAGACCATGGACCATGGACCACTGACCATAGACCGTGGACCTTTACGGATGACGGGTCTTGATATGCAGGACCATGAGTTGACGCCGCTGTTTTATCCCCGGAGCATCGCCGTCATCGGGGCCTCGCGCCACCGGGGGAAGATCGGCTACGAGATCGTCCGGAACCTCCTGGACTTCGACTTTCAGGGGAAGGTCTTCCCCGTCAACCCGGCGGCCGACGTCGTCCACAGCATCAAGGCGTATCCGACGGTCTTAGACGTCCCGGACCCCGTCGACTTGGCCGTCATCGTCGTCCCGAAGGAGCAGGTCCTGGACGTCGTCGACCAGTGCGGCCGGAAGGGCGTCCGGGGCCTCGTCGTCATCACGGCCGGTTTTCGGGAGACGGGTCCCGAAGGGGCCGAACGGGAGCGCCAGCTCGTCCAGCGGGTCCGTCAGTACGGCATGCGCATGATCGGCCCCAACTGTATGGGCGTCATCAACACGGACCCCGGCGTCTCGATGAATGCGACGTTTGCCTACGAACGGCCCCTGCCGGGTTCGATCGGCTTCATCTCCCAGAGCGGGGCCCTCGGGGCGGCCATCCTTTCGCTGAGCCGTCATCTGAACCTGGGGTTCTCGATGTTCGCCTCCATCGGGAATAAGGCGAACGTCTCGAGCAACGACCTGCTCGAATACTGGGACCGGGACGAGCGGACGAAGGTCATCCTGCTGTACTTGGAGGACTTTGGGAACCCCCGGCGGTTTACCGAGATCGCCCGGCGGGTCATGCGGCGGAAGCCGGTCATCGCCGTGAAGTCGGGCCGGACCCTGGCCGGTTCTCGGGCGGCCCTGTCGCATACGGGCTCGGTCGCCGGGACGGACGTGGCGGTCGACGCCCTGCTCGAGCAGTGCGGCGTCATCCGGGCCTTGTCCATCGGGGACATGTTCGACATGGCGATGGCCTTCGTCAGTCAGCCCCTGCCCCGGGGGCCCCGGGTCGCCATCCTGACGAATGCCGGCGGGCCCGGCATTCTGGCGGCCGACGCCTGTGTGAGCCTGGGCCTGACGATGGCCGAGCTGTCGGCTTCGACGAAGGCGGCCCTCCGGTCGTTCCTGCCGCGGGAGGCCAGCGTCGAGAATCCCGTCGATATGATCGCCAGTGCCACGACGGAGATGTACGGGCGGGCGATGCGGGTCCTCTTGGAGGCCGAGGAAGTCGACAGCCTGATGGTCGTCAACGTCCCGCCCATCATGCAGGACCCCTTCCAGGTGGCCGTCGAGATCTCCCAGATCGCCCGGGCGTATGACAAGCCGGTCGTCGGCTGTTTCATGGGCGTCGAGGCCATTTTCCGGGAACTCCAGCGGCGGGAGGTCGAACTGATCCCCCTGTATCCCTTCCCCGAGTCGGCGGCCCGGGCGCTGTGGGGCCTGACGCGGTACGCCGAGCTCCGGGGCCGGCCCGAGCGGGCCCCCCTGCCGGCGATTCAGGCCGACGTCGCCCGGGCGGAGGCCATCCTGGAGGCCGCCTGGCAGGCGGGTCGGACGGTCCTGACGCCGGCAGAGGCCCAGGCCGTGCTGTCGTGCTACGGGATCGCCTTCCCGCCGGGTCGGATGGTCCAGGGCCTCGAGGCGACCGTCCTGGCATGTCGGGAGATCGGCTATCCCGTCGTCCTGAAGATGGTCGCCCCGGGGTTGGTCCACAAAAGCGACGTGGGCGGTGTGATCGTCGACGTCCGGAACGACGGGGAGGCCGTCGACGCTTACATGGAGCTCGTCCGGCGGGCCGAGCGGGCGGGCCTCGCCTTGGAAGGCGTCTACGTCCAGGCGATGGCCCGGGGCGTCGAGGTCATCCTGGGCGTGGCGACGGACCCGATGTTCGGCCACGTCCTGATGTTCGGCCTGGGCGGCATCTACACGGAAGTCCTGAAAGACGTGGCCTTCCGGGTCCTCCCCGTGTACCGGGACGACATCCGGGAAATGATCCGGTCCATCCGGGCCTACCCGATCCTGACGGGCATCCGCGGGGGTCGGCCCGTCGACCTGGCGGCCCTGGAGGACGCCCTCGTGCGCTTGGCCCGACTGGTCACCGACTTTCCCGGCATCCGGGAGGTCGAGGTCAATCCCTTCCTGGTCGGTTCGGCTGGCGAGCCGAGCTGGGCCGTCGACGCCCGGCTGATCCTGGGCAACGCCCCCCGGGTCGTCGTCGGCAAGCCCCTGGAACCGGCGGCGACGACGGCGTGATGGTTGAAACGGCGAGTGGCGAGTGGCGAGTAGCGAGTGGCGAACGGCGAATGGTGTGTGTAGAACCAGTCTCATCCATCCGACGGGACCGGGATCGGACCCTCGATATCCGACCATAGACCGCGGACCATAGACCCCCTGGCCTAAGCCGGTCCGTGGTCTGTGGTCTGTGGTCCATGGTCGGATTTATGTAAGGACCGTCCTCCCCGAAGGGTCGGAAAAGCCGATCCTATCGGGATTCTCCCGGGCCGAGCGGCTCTGTTCAAAGGGCGACCCCACTCGGGCGAGCGGGGCTTGGATTCCCAGCCGGCGTCTTGCATCTTGTATCTTGCATCCTGCATGTTGTATCCTGCCCACGGACGATGGTCCGACTGAAAAAGCAGTACGTGTGCCAGAACTGCGGGTACGTCGCCACCAAGTGGCTCGGCCGGTGCCCGGCCTGCCAGACGTGGGACGCCTTCGAGGAGGTCGTCTCGACGCCCCCGACGAAGGCCGAGACGGCCGCGGCCGAGGCGGCCCGGGCCGCCGTCCAGCGGCTCGACCAGGTCACGACGGCGGCCCGCTGGGTCTCGGGCCTCGGCGAGTGGGACCGGGTCATCGGCGGGGGCCTCCTGCCGGGGAGCGTCTACCTCATCGGGGGCGACCCCGGGATCGGTAAGAGCACGCTGATGCTCCAGGTCCTGGACCGCTACCTGGCGCTTCCCCTCTCGTGCCTCTACGTGGCCGGCGAGGAGTCGGCCGAGCAGATCCGCCAGCGGGCCGAACGCCTGGGCCTGAACTTGCAGGACCTTCTTGTTTTCCCGGACGCCTGCCTCGAGGACGTCCTGGCCGTCTTGGACTCCGGGCGCTTCGACGTCGTCGTCGTCGACAGCATTCAGATGATGTACACCCGGAACTGGCCGTCCCCGCCGGGGACCGTCCGGCAGATTCGGGAGTGCGGGCTGGCCCTGATCCAGCGGGCCAAGCAAAATAAGATGGCCCTCCTGTTCGTCGGCCACGTGACGAAGGAAGGCTTCCTGGCGGGCCCGAAGCTGTTGGAGCACATGGTCGACGGCGTCCTGTACTTTGAGGGCGACCGTTACTACAGCTTTCGGATCCTGCGGGCCGTCAAGAACCGCTTCGGCCCCGTCCAGGAGGTCGGCATCTTCGAGATGACCGAGCAGGGCCTCCGGGAAGTCCCGAACCCGTCGCTGATGTGGCTCGACATGGAGGCTCTGCAAGCCCGGGTCGGCGCCGTCCTCTGTCCCATCATGGAGGGGGCCCGGACGCTGATCATCGAGGTCCAGGCCCTGGTCGCCCCGACGGTCTATGCGGCCGGCCGCCGGACGGCCCTGGGCATCGACCTGGGACGGCTTCACATCGTGAGCGCCATCCTGGAGCGGCGGCTGGGGTATCCCCTCTCCCGATTCGACGTCTACGCCAAGCTGACGGCCGGCTTTCAGTCTCGGGACCCGGCCCTGGACCTGGCCGTGGCGCTGGCGATGGCCAGCTCGTACGGCAACCGGCCGGTACCCGTGCGGTGGGCCGCCATGGGCGAGCTGGCCCTGACCGGCGAGGTCCGGCCCGTGCCTTACATGGAACAGCGCCTCCAGGCCCTGGCCCGTCTGGGCGTCGAGACCTGCTTTACGGCCCCCCTGCCGTCCGGTCGGGCCCCAGCCGGCCTTCGGGTCTTGTCCGTCCGACGGGTCGAAGAGGCCATCGAGCGGTTTGAGGGACTGGAAGTGGGGTAATCGAGCGTCGTGAGCTGGCAAAGAGCATAGGGCAAAGGGCATAGAGCAAATACCCTGTCGCTTTGCCGTATGGGATGCCTGGGTTGGTAGTGCGGCGATTCATCGCCGCACCGCATGAGACGCGTAATGAATTGCACCACTACAAACCTTAGCATGGGGGCTGGCCCGCTGGGGTTGACACCGGGATGACTCCTGGTTCGTGAGGTCGACACCGCCATCACTGGCGGTTCTCCGAGGTTGACACTGGCATGACTGCCGGCTCTCTAAGGCTGACACCGGCATCACTGCCGGTGTTCGGGAGATGGATGTGGGGATGCCTCCTGCCCGACCTGGCGACCGCCTATCTGCCGACTGCCGACCTGCCCATCCTTCTCAGGAGCCGAACGGCTCGGTTTATTGCCTGACTGTCCCTCAGGGAGTTTGCCCATGTCCGTACGGACCCAACTCATCCTTTCAACCGTATTGATTTCCCTGGTCGGGAGCCTGAGCATCGGGTTTCTCCTGAATCGGCAGGCCCGTCGGTACGATGCGGAGGTCCGTCAGCGGTACGGCCTGATCCTGCGACTTTCGGTCCACGGCGTCGCCAACCGTATCAGCAATGCCCTCCTGATCGGTCAGGCAGAGGACGTCCGCCGAGCGGTCCAGGACCTGCGGGCGACCTCGGTCCTGTCGTTCGTCCACGTCGTCAACGAGGCCGGGCGGGTCGTCGCCTCGACGGACGCCTCGATGGAGGGACGCCCCTTGCCGGAACCGATGTGGGCCGAGCTCCGGCGGGAGAAGACGCCCCACGAGGCCCGAGCCGTGCAAGACGGGACGCCTTACATCCTCTACTACCACCCCCTGTTCGTGTTGGGGCCCGAGGACTTCATGGGGGGTATCGTGACGGGCCTCTCCCTGGAGGGCTACGAGAGCTTGAAACGGCGGCTTCAATGGACCTCGGTCGGCCTGACGGTCCTGCTGATGTCCCTCCTGACGGGCTTCCTGTACACGTTCACCTGGCGGAGCATCTTTCAGCCCCTGCTCCGGATGTCCGAGGCCATTCACGGCGTGCTGGAGCGGCGGGACCTGCGGGTCCGGCTCCCCGTCCGCCGGCGGGACGAGATCGGGGCCCTGGGCGAGTCCTTCAACATCCTCCTGGAGTTTCTGCACGGGTCGCTCCAGAACCTCCGGCGCACGGCCCAGCACATGGACGAAGTCGGTCGGGACCTCCAGCGTTACGCCCAGCAGTTGATGGACGGGGCGGCCCAGCAGATCCGGTCCGTCGAGACGACCCATGCCGTCCTGGACGCGACGGCCCAGCGGACCGAGGCCATCGGTCAGGACATGGCCATCCTGACCCAGTTCACCGAGGAGACGTCGGCCTACTTCCGTCAGATGGAGGCCTCCACCGAACAGGTCAACGAAGGCGTCGAGCGGCTGACGGCGGCCGTCCGGCAGAACTCGCAGGCCGTCTCGGACATCGCCGCCACGGTCCCGAACGTGGCCCGCACGGCCGAGGAACTCTCCTCGTCGGTCATGCAGGCCGTCACGGCCGTCACCGAGCTGAACATGTCGATCCGGGAGATCGAGAACAGCGCCGAGGAGGCGGCTCAACTGGCGAACCGCATGGTCGAGGACGCCCGGGCGGGCCAGGCGGCCGTCCAGCGGACCCTCCAGGGGATGGTCGAGATCCAAGAGACGTTCGACCGCACCGAGCAGACGATGAGCCGGCTCCTGGAGCTCACCGAGGCCATCGACCGGATATCCGGCCATATCCAGGCCATCGCTTCTCAGACCCACATCCTGTCCATCAACGCCTCGATCCTGGCCGCCCAGGCCGGCGAGCACGGGCGGGCCTTCGTCGTCATCGTCCGGCAGATTCAGACGATGGCCGACCAGACCTCGGGGTACACCCGGGAGATCAATCAGCTCCTCCGGGAGGTCCAGGCCAGCTCCTCTGAGACCCGCCGGGCGATGGCCGAAAGCCGGTCGGCCATCGAGCAGGGCTTGGCCGTCGCCCAGCGGGCCCAGGCTTCCCTCGAGACCCTCCTCCATTCGACCCGCCAGGTCGGCGACTACGTCCTCAAGATCGCCAAGGCCACCAAGGAGCAGGTCCGGGGCAGTAGCCAGATTCGCGAGGCGACCCACCACGTCAACGAGATGGCCTCGGCCCTCAACGACGTCATCCACAACCTGGACCAGATCGCCCATGCCATCGACGCGTCCTCCGGCGAACTCCGGGCCTTTGCCGAAAACCTGCGGGTCACGATGAACGCCCAGGCCCAGGAGAGTCGTCAGATGACGGCCTCCGTCGACCGCATCGCCCGCCTGATCGACAGCGTGGCCCAGGCCCTCGAGGCCCAGCGGGCCGGCGTGCAGACGCTCGTCGCGGCCATGCAGGAGATCCGGCGGATCAGCGAGATGAACACCTCGATGGTCCAGGAACTCCGCAACATCGTCCGGAGCGTCCAGGAACAGAACGCCGCCCTGAGCGCCCAGGTCGCCCAGTTCCAGCTGTGATCTTTCGTGGCGGCAGGACGTCGTCATCGATGGCTCCAAGCGATCTCATAAATCCGACCGTAGGCTATAGACCCCAGACCATAGACCGGCTTGGGCCCAGGGGCTCTATGGTCCATGGTCCGTGGTCTATGGTCTGGGGTCTGATATCGAGGATACGATCCCGGCCCCGTCGGATTTATGAGACTGGTTCTCATATATCAGGGCCGTTCGGGAGGTGAGAAGTGCGATGGGAAGCGGAAAGGGCACCTCCACGAAAGCACGATTTTTCAAGCACTCGGCAGATGGGCCAATCGGCAGGTCGGCAGATGGGCAGTCGCCCGACCGGCCCATCGGCCGACTTGCCCATCTGCCGACGGCCCATCTGCCAAATGCTTGAAACATCGTGCTTTCCAGGGGATGGGAAAGATTGTTCTGACGCCATTCTCATGAACCGAACGGTTCTGATATCAGGGCCATTCAGTTCGTGAAAACCCGTATGGATTCGGCTTTTTCGACCCTTCGGGGAGGACGGGTTTTTGAAGGGACGGAGTGACGAGTAACGAAGGGACGAGCCACGGTCTTGGGCCGACGGGCCGGTCGGGAACTCGGGAATTCGGCAATCCGGGAGTTCGGGAACCCGGGCATTGGGGGCCGGCACCGGCGGTCGGCGACAAGAAGAGGCGGAAAGTCAGGAAAACTTCAGGGAGACGTGGGGCCTTGGAACGATGCATGCCCCCTCGCCTTCTACGTCCGCCGCCGAGTGGCCCTCCCGAACTGCCGAACTGCCAAACTGCCCAACTGCCGAACTGCCCTTTGCTTGAAAAACCATTCTTCCCGAAGGGTCGGAAAAGCCGAATCCATGCGGATTTTCGCGAACCGAACGACTCTGTTAGATCTCCGGCTCCGTGGGCCGAAAGTCACAGCACTCGATCTGCAGGGTGACGTGCTGGATGTGGAATCGCGTCTGCAGGATACGCCGGGCCTCGGTCAGGATCTCGTGGGTCTGCTGGAGGTCCTCGACGACGGCATGGCCGCTCATGGCCTCGACGCCGGGCGTGACGGTCCAGACGTGGAGGTCATGCACGTCCCGGATGCCCCGGACCTCTAAGAGGGCCTGACGGAGCTCCTCGAGGTCGATATGCCGGGGCGTCCCCTCCATCAGGATGTGGACGGCTTCCCGGATGACCCGCACGGCGCTGTACAGGATCAGGCCGCTGAGGCCGAGGCTCACGACGGCGTCGGCCCGCGTCCATCCCTTCAGCCAGACGGCCAGGGCCGCCGTCAGGGCGCTCACGGAGCCCAGGGCGTCGGATGCGACGTGAAGCAGGGCCGTCCGGAGATTGAGGTTCTCGGTCGCGTACCGACGGAGGATCAGGATTCCAACGAGATTTATGACGAGGCCTACCGCGGCGACCCCGAACATCAGGGGGGCTTGAATCGCCACGGGCGTCCGAAGCCGCTCCCAGGCCTTCCAGGTGACCCCGCCGGCCGTGACGACCAGGAGGCTGGCGTTCAGCAGGGCGACCAGGATCTCGACCCGGTAGTAGCCAAACGTCCGTCGGGCCGTGGCCGGCCGCCGGCTGATCCAGAGGGCGAACAGGCTCAAAGAGAGGGCGCTCAGGTCCGTCAACATGTGGAAGGCGTCGGCGATCAGGGCCAGGCTGTTACTCCACCAGCCGCCGAGGACCTCGGCCACGAAGGTCCCCGCCGTGAGACCCCACACGAAGGCCAGGGTCCGGAACCCCCGAGTCCCGAGCTCCCCAGCCGGGGTCACCGGCGGGACGACGGAAGGGACGGGGTGCGACGCACTCATGTCGGACTCCGTGGATGAAGCCGGTAGCCCTTCAGGAGGGCTAGGCCGTGCTCCAGCAGGGGCTTCAAGACGTGCCAGTACTCCTGGACGGCCTTCACGTTTCCCGGAAAGTTGACGATGAGGCAGTGGCCTCGCACGCCGGCGACGCCCCGGCTCAGGTAGGCCAAGGGGTTGGCCTGACCCGTCTGCCAGCGGGCGTACTCGAGCAGGCTCGGGGCCGCCCGCTGGATGACCCGGGCCGTAGCCTCGGGGGTCACGTCCCGTGGCCCCAGGCCGGTCCCGCCCGTCGTGAGGATGAGGTCACAGCCCTGGCGGTCGACCCAGTCGAGGAGCGTGGCCGCGATACGGTCCTCCTCATCCGGTACGACGGCATAACAGATGACGGAGCTCCCCTGGGCCGCCAGGACCTCCCGGAGCCACTGGCCCGAGTCGTCCGACAGGCCCCGATAGAAGCAGGAATCGCTACACGTCAGCACGCCGGCCCGGATTTCGGACCATACCGTTTCACGGCCCATAGGTACCGAACTCGGACGTTCGCATGACGGCTGGCTCATGAGGCTGACGCCGGGATGACTCCCGGCGTTTGGATCGGAGGACACCGGCATCCCTGCCGGTGTCCAGACAGGGGAACACCGCCATGACTGGCGGCGTTCCGAGGGGTGGGCAGAACCCCCTGAACTTGCATGAGGTGACCCGGCGGGTTGCCCCTACCCGTCGGCATCGGACGGCCGAATCAGGCGGGGTTCGCCGAGCTCGACGCGGCCCGAGCGCCCGCCCTCCTTCCGGAGCAGGCGGACGTCCGTGATGGCCATCGAACGGTCGACGGCCTTGCACATGTCATAGACCGTCAGGCAGGCGACGGCGACGGCCGTCAGGGCCTCCATCTCGACGCCCGTGCGGGCTTCGGCCTGCACGAAGGCCTCGACCCGGAGGCCATCGTCGGTCCACTCGAACTCGATGCGGACCTCGTCGAGGGGTAGGGGATGACACAGGGGGATCAGCCACCCTGTCTGCTTGGCGGCCTGGATGCCCGCCAGCCGGGCCGTTTCCAGGATGGGTCCCTTGGGACTTCCCTCCACCTGGAGGCGCCGCCGGGTCGATGCGCTCATGCGGATGTGGCCCTCGGCCCAGGCCCGTCGGCGCGTCACAGACTTGGCGCTGACGTCGACCATCCGGACGCCCTGACCCGTCTCATCGACGTGCGTCCATGTATCCATGATTCGCCCATGGCCCGTAGTCAGGCAGGGCCTGCGCCCTACTTCTTTTGAAAGAATTCGGCCAGCTTCTGATAGGCCGGCGGGAAAGTCGGCGTGTACCGTAGAAAGACGGGGATGGGATATCGAACGCCGCCCCGATACGTCCCCTCCAGGCCCTCGAGGACCTCGTCGATGCGGGCGGCCGGGATCGTGAAGGCCATCTCGTGGTCCTCGGCGTGGCCGAAGATGCGGTCCCCGTAACACGGCAGGACGACCTGACACTCCTGGGTCTGCATCGTGTGGATGACCTCATCCGAACAGTCCAGGCGACCCGAGAAGCGGGACGTCAGGTAGCCGCCCCGCTTCCACAGGGCGGCCGTCACCAGACGCAAGACCTGGCCGGGCGTCCCGAACACGAGGACGACGTCGGGTTCAAACTCGGCCCGCCGGAGGGGGGCGACGACGATGGCCTGGTACTGGTCGGTCGCCCAGCGGGCGACCATCGACTCCGTGCGGGCGCCGGCCTCGGCCGTCTCCGTGTACATGCCCGCACAGCAACAGCCCTGCAGGTAGTACGCGGGCGCCTCCTCGAATCCGAAGGCGACGGTCGTCAGGGGGCAGGCCAGGTCGTCTCGAGTCAGAGCCAGTGTCCAACCGTAGCGGCGGCTGATCCCAAAAGCCTGGCAGGTCGCCACGCGGATGCCCAAGTCGGGCCCGGGCCGTCGGGCCTTCTCGGGTAGAGCCTCCCCATGGGGCCACATCCGAATCGCCAAGGGAAACGTCGAGGGGCGGACGTGGAATTCGATGCGGTCGCATACGTAGACGTTGCGTTCCAGCACTTGCTCGGCGGCGGGCATGGTGTCTTCCAGGCGGGGGCGTCTCATGGCGGCCCCAACGGGATTTGAACCCGTGTCGCCGGCTTGAAAGACCAGTGTCCTAGACCGGGCTAGACGATGGGGCCGCCCGCTGGGCGTTTGTATGCATGTCTCCCGTAATATAAACGGCTTTCCGGCGGGCGTCAACCGGCCCACCGACCCGGTCTGAGTTGACAACGGGGTGAGAGGACGCTAAATTACCCTGAGCCAGATGATTCCTTAGTCTCCTATCCACCCCAGCCCGACCCAATCCAATCGGCGATTTTGCGGATTCGCCAAGCCGTTTTGGAGTACAGCGCCTATCGAGTCCAAGACTTACGCCCAGGGACCGGGCCCGAAATCGCTTTCGTCGGCCGTTCCAACGCGGGTAAGTCGTCGGTCATCAATCGTTTGGTCGGGCGTCGCTTGGCCCGCGTGGGGAAGCGGCCCGGTCACACGCCCGCCCTGAATTTTTATCAAATTGACACACATTGTTACTGGGTCGATTTCCCCGGTTACGGTTACGCCCAACGCTCGCAGGTCGAGCGGGACCGCTGGCGTTGGTTGGCCGAATCGTATTTCCGTCACCGTCCCAACCTGCGGGGGGTCATCCTGATCATGGACAGCCGCCATGCACCCACGCCCCTGGACGAACGCCTGGTCCGATGGCTCGCCCCCTTGGGCTACCCCATGGTCGGGGTCTTGAATAAAGTCGACCTCTTAGGTCCGGCCGAGCGGGCGGCGCTGGAACGGCGGATGACCGCCTGGGCTTGGCGGGAGAACCTCACGGCTGTCGTACCCTTCTCGGCCCGCACGGGGGAAGGCCGAACCGCACTCCTGGCTTGGATTCAAAAACTTTGCTTCGAGGAGCCACGATGAAATACCGATTGATCGCCCGCGAATTGGTCCTCCCCGACGGCACGCTCAACCTCTCCCGGCTTCGCTTGCTGGAGACCCGGGACCTGAAGCAGTTTGCCGCCGAGCTGGGCTTGGAGGACGTCGATTCCAAGCCCAACTACGAGCTGATCAACGAGATCATCCAGCGGCAGGTCGAGCAGGGGAAGTGGATTTGCGCCGAGGGCGTGCTGGAGATCCTGGAAGGCAAGGGCTACGGATTCCTGCGCTACGCCGCCAACAGCTACCTGGCCAGTCCTGACGACGTCTACGTCTCGCCGTCCCAGATCCGGAAGTTCAACCTCCGGACCGGCGATACCCTGTTTGGCATCGTCCGCCCCCCCAAGGAAGACGAAAAGTACTACGCCCTCATTAAGGTCGAGTCGATCAACTATGAGGACCCCGAGAGCATCCGGTATCGGGCCAAGTTCGAGGAGCTGACGCCCATCCATCCCAACGAGCGGATTCGCCTGGAGACGGACCGGGGCGACCTCTCGGGCCGGGTCATGGACCTCCTGACGCCCATCGGGAAGGGCCAGCGGGGTCTCATCGTCTCGGCGCCCCGGGCCGGCAAGACGATGCTCTTGCAGACCATCGCCAAGGCCTGCGTGCGGAACCACCCGGAGATCATCCTGATCCTCTTGCTGATCGACGAACGGCCCGAGGAAGTGACTGAAATGAAGCGGGTCGTCCCCGAAGCCGAGGTCATCAGCTCGACCTTCGACGAGCCCCCGACCCGTCACGTCCAGGTCGTCGACATCGTCCTCGAGAAGGCCAAGCGTCTGGTCGAACAGCGGTACGACGTGGCCATCCTGTTAGACAGCCTGACGCGTCTGACCCGGGCCAACAACGCCGTGACGCCGCCGAGCGGTCGGGTCATGAGCGGTGGCATCGATGCCAGCGCCTTTCAGCGACCCAAGCGTTTCTTCGGGGCGGCCCGGAATATCGAGGAGGGCGGAAGCCTCACGATCATCGCCTCCTGCTTGGTCGATACGGGGTCCCGGATGGACGACGTGATCTTCGAGGAATTCAAGGGTACGGGTAACATGGAAGTCCACCTCGACCGCCGCTTGGTCGACCGCCGGGTCTTCCCGGCCATCGACTTCTTGAAGTCCGGGACCCGGAAGGAAGAGCTCCTCCTGACGGAGGACGAGTTGAACGCCATCTGGCTCCTCCGGAAGTCCCTCAGCCAGCTCAACCCCTTGGACGCCATGGAGACGCTCATCAACCAACTGGCCAAGACCCGGAGCAACGCCGAGTTCCTGGCCATGATCCGGCGCCAGCTGGCCGGTCAGGTCCCGGCCGCCAGCTAATCCCTCGGAGCGCAGACGTCCTCGTCTGCGGGAAGGCGTCGCCTATTCCCTGCCCGTCCGGCGGGCCGCCTCATAGACGGCCCGGACCTTCGGAGACACCAGGTCGGGCACGACAGCCTGGAGGCTCGGGGGGAGCGTCTGGACCCGCTGGAAGTACGTGCGGGCCTCTTGCAGGAGCCGCCGGTCGCGCTGGCCCTCCCAGAAATACCGGGCCGCCAGGCTACATCCCACCAGGAAGTAAGCGCTGTCATCCAGCTCATACGTCCGCTGACTCTCGAAGAGGAGCCGGACGACGTCCCGGTAAGCCCCCTGGCGGTACAGTCGGACCGCCTGTCGGACGACCTCCACGGGTACGGCCGGGCGGACCGCCGGCGTCTCCGCTCCCGGTGCGACGGGCGGACTCGGCGGTGGCGGGGCCGAAGCCTCCTGCTTCGGGGGCGGCGCTTCGGGTTCCGGCGTGGGCGGCGGCACCGAAACGGCTTTCCCTGGAGACGGAGCCTCAGGTCCCGGCTCCGGCGGCGGCCCGCACGCCTTCCGAATATTCTGCTGGGTCGGCACGAACTGGAGGGTGTAGTCGGGATGGTCCTTCGGGACCTCGCCCATTTGGGCCGACGTCTCGATCATCCGTCGGGCCTGGTCGCAGTCCTGCAAGGCCAGGTATGCCCTCGCCAGGTACAGGTACGGGAAGAAATTGACCAACTGGCCGCCGGACGTCGGCCGGCGGGGTCCCGGGGGCGGTCCCCGCCGAAGGGCATTCGTGAGGCTTTCGATGGCGCCCCGGGGGTCGCCGTTCCGCAACTGCTGAAGGCCCAACCGGTAGTAAAAGTCCCACGACTGCTGAGCGACGGCGACGGGCGCCGTCGCCATGCCGAGGACCCAGAGGCCCACGCCCGCCCCCAGGGTCGGCCAGGCCCAGCGCCCGGTCATGGCGTCGTCTCCACCGTCACCGGGATCAGGAGTCGGTTTTCACCCCGCAGGACTTCGACCTGGACGAGGGCTCCGGGGGGTCGTTTCCGGAGCATGGCCTGCACGTCGGCCAGCTTGCCGACCGGCTGACCGTCGATACCGACGAGGACGTCGCCTTCCCGGAAGCCGGCCCGGGCGGCCTTCGAACCGGACGGTACCCGCAGGACCGTCACGACCGTCTTGTCCGAGTTGGGCAAAGGCCGTTCGGCGACCTCCATCCCGAAGAGGAGGGTGCCGCTCGTCGCCGGAGCCGTCGGGGACCGGCCGAGCTCGTACCGCAGGCGGATCGTCGCCGCCTTCGCCGCCTCCAGCCATTCGGTCCCCTGCCGGGCGCCGGCGACGGCCAGCTCGTAGAGCGTCAGGGCGTCCTGCTTCCGGCCGAGTTGTTCGTAGACCCGCGCCAGCTGATAGTATGCGTCCACCCACCAGGGCGACATCCGGGTGACCAGCTCGAGTTCGCCGGCGACTTCTTCATACGCCCCGGCCTGCATGCGGACCTGGGCGACCCGCCAGTGGTTTTCGGCCTCCGGCGTCAGGGGCAGGGGTTCCGTCCGCAGGGCCAAGGCCAAAACCCGCCGCTGGATGTTCCGGAGCTCGGGCGTCGTCGGATGGAGGTTGAGGTAGTCCGTATAGGCCGTGATGGCCGGCACGGGCCGGTCCTTGCCGACGATGTCGGCGTACACGAGGAGCGCTTCGTCCAGCGTGGGGTCCATCTCCCGGGCGGCCGTGACCTTGGACTCGTCGCCCGTCGCTCGGGCCTCGCTGAGCAGGGCCAGGGCGGCCCCCCGCGTCCAGACGGCCCGGGCCTCGGCGGCTGAATACGGGACCTCCAGCGTGGCATCCTGGCAGGTCAGGGTCACCCGGAAGGACTCGGGCGCCTCCTTGTACCGCCGGAAGACGGCCGGCGCCAGGACGACCCGGGCCTGACCCGTCAGGTCGGTCTCGACCTGCTGGATCTCGACGCCGTCCAAGGCGACCCGGACGGGGCCCGGCGAGATGGGCGTCGGCTCGATGGGGACGTCCCGACCCGTGTCCCGCCAGGAGGACCGCTTCTCAGGAAGCGGCTTTTCGGTCCGCTCGGGTCGTCGCAAAAACGTCGTGGCGATGGACAGACCGATGAGACCGGCCCCAGCGGGCAGGCTGTACTTGTAAGTCCGGTCCAGGGTCCGCTGGGTGTCCTCCGGCAAGTCTGTCACATTGTCGGCGATGAGCTTGGAGGCGACGGCCACGACCAGACCCAGGATCCCCAGGTCCCGCATGGCCCGTTGCAGGCCCCCCATCTTCCACCGCTTGGTCACCTCGACGGGCTGGAACACGTCGGCGACCTGCTCGGGCGCCGCGGCGACCCGCTCGCACCGGACGTCCAGGCCCTCTGGACCGGAGCCGACCCGGACCAGGCGGACGGACCCGACCCGCGTCCGCGTCATGTCCAGGCGAAGTTCCTGTCGGACGGGCGGCCCGTTCTCGACCCGGGTCACGCTACAGCCGATCAGGGCCCCCGTCGCCGTCAGGCAAAGCCAGCCGGCCAGCTTGCGGAAGTGAAACATGGCGTTCCTCCACGGATTCAGCGGTTCGGAAGTTCGGCAGGTCGGCAGATGGGCCAGGGGATACAGACCCGCCTATCTGCCGAACTCCCGAACTCCCGAATGGCCGGATCGCCCCCGACCCCGCTCGGACGAGCGGGGCTCGGAGGTCATTCCGCATTCCTACCGTCCATCGGCTGACTGCCCTACGGCCCAATTCACGGGGCCTCCGGAATGAGGACCTCCTGCAGGTCATACGTAAACTTTTGGACCTTCCCCGCCTCGACGGTGACCCGGAACGTCACCGGTCGGGCCAGCCGGGGATGCCGGACCTGAATTTCGTAAACGCCGGGTCGGACGTCGGTCACCCATAGGGGCGTGTCGTTCGGCGTCGGAAGCGGCGGCGTCCAGCCGTCGGAAACCCGCCGGATGCTCAGGACCTCCGCCCAGGGGAGGACGTTCAGGGCCAACGTTCCCGGCGTCTCCGTCGTCTCCCGGGCTTCAGGTGTCGGGGCCGGGTGGGTCTCAGCCGGCGGGGGTTCGGTCGCCGGCGCGGGGGAGGCCCGAAGGGTAGGCGGGCCCTCCGATTTCGTCGGCTCGGTCCCCGGCGGCGTCGATACCCGGGCCGGTGCCCCGGCGCGCCGATGGAGGACCTGATAGGCAATCCCGCCCCCAAGGCCCAGGCCCAGGAGACTCCCCGCCAGCAGGGCCCACCGGAGCCACGTCCGTCGGCCCGGGCCCCGACCGGCCGGCTCCATCGCGATGGAAACCTCCGAGGGCGTCGGCGTCCGACCCGGAACGACGGCCGTCTCGGCTGCCGATATCGTCTCGGCCGTGTCGGTGGCGACCGCCGCGGCCGCCGGTTGGGTCGTCTGG
Organism: bacterium HR11; assembly: GCA_002898535.1. Taxonomy (NCBI): domain Bacteria; species bacterium HR11. The sequence goes on along the minus strand of BEHN01000006.1, from coordinate 102,882 downwards.
TCGTACCACTCGCCCAGCCGTCGGATGAGGGCCGCCAAGTCCCGCTCCATGTCGTAGGCCGAGGGATACCGCTCTGCCGGGTCCTTCGCCAGGGCCCGGGCCAGGACGGCCCGGATGTCGGGGTTGTACGGAAAGGCCGGGACGTCCGGGATCGCGACGGGTTCGGGGGAAAGGATCTTGTAAAAGACCGTCAGGGGGTGGTCCCCCTCGAAGGGTCGCCGGTAGAACAGGAATTCGTAGAGGACGACGCCCAGGGCGAAGATGTCCGTCCGGCCATCGATCCGGGCCCGCTCGCCGCGGATCTGCTCGGGTGCCATGTAGTGGGGCGTCCCGACCGTCAGGCCCGTCTGGGTCAGGTGGGTCGCCCCCATCTTGGCGATCCCGAAGTCCATGACCTTCGGGACGCGGCCCTCCAGGAGACGGATGTTCGAGGGCTTGATGTCCCGATGGATGATGCCCCGGGCGTGGGCGTACCCCAGGGCGTCGCAGACCTGCCGGATGATGTCGAGCTTTTCCAGGACGCTCAGGGGCGCCTGCCGGCGGATGAGGTCGTCCAGGTCCTCCCCCTCGAGGTACTCCATGACGATGTAAGGGACGCCGCCCTCCTCCCCGAGGTCGTGGATCGTCACGATGTTCGGATGCCGCAGGTGGCCCGCCGCCTGAGCCTCCCGGACGAATCGCTCCTTCCAGTCCGGGTTCTGGGCCGCCTCCGGGAGCATGACCTTGATGGCTACGTCCCGGCCGATGAGGGGGTCGTACGCATGATAGACCCGGCCCATCCCGCCCTGGCCGAGGAGACGCCGGATGACATACTTGCCGATACGTTCCGGGATCGCCCCGCCCTCCCGTCCGGCCATCGGCCCCGCCCTGTCCGGGGAGGTAAAAGACAAGAGTACAGGATAAGGATGCGGAACACGGAGTGCAATAACAGAGCCCTTCGGTTCGTGAGAATGGTGTCAGAACAATCTTCCCCATCCCCCGGGAAGCACGATGTTTCAAGTATTCAGCAGGTGGGCAGTTGGCAGATAGGCAGGTTGGCAGATGGGCAGTTGGCAGATAGGCAGATGGGCAGGTCGGCAGATGGGCCGGTCGGCAGTCGGCAGATAGGGCCGCGGGACGGGAAAAGCCGTTACCGAGGCCCAAAGCCCCTCGGGATCCCGCATCTCGCATCTCGTATCCCGTATCCTTGAAAAATCGTGCTTCCCGGGCGGTGGGAAAGGTCGATTTGACGCCATTCTCACGGACCGAACCGCTCTGATAACAGAGCCGTTCGGTTGGGAGCAATGCGGTTCCCATCCGGGAAAACGATGGCCCGGCGATCTCGATTTTTCAAGATGCCTCCGGATGACCCGGCCATGACGGGCGGTCCATGAGGAGGACGCCCGCAGGACGGCGGGCTCTCTACGGAAGCCACCGGCATGACGGCCGGTGTTCCGAGGATAGACGCCAGTCGCCCGACCTGCCCATCGGCCGACCTGCCGACTGCCCATCGGCCGAATGCTTGAAAAATCGTCCTTCTCAGAGTATCGGAAAAGCTGAATTCATGAGGATTTTCCCGATCCGAACGGTTCTGTTAACCCAGCACTCCCATTCTTGTAAACTTGTAAAATAAGATCTCGAGTTCCTGGCTTTCCGGTCTCTCGGACCCTGGGACCTGGGACCAGAGCTTTGAAACAGGCTCTGAGGTTGGCTGTATGGCGCAACGTCGCCCCAGAAAGGAGAAGTCGGAACGTATCGTCCCGGAAGGCCTTTCGGAGGCCATCCTTCGGAAAGTCCTCGAACACGCCCCCCTCGCCATCGCCCTGGTCGACCGGACGGGCCGGCCCGTCCTGGTCAATCAGGCCCTCTGTGACATGCTGGGCTACACGGCCGACGAGCTTTGCCGCATGCGCTTCACCGAGTTCACCCACCCGGAGGACGCGACGGCCGATTGGGAGCTATTTCAGGAGCTCTTGAAGGGCCGGCGGAGCAGTTACACTCTCCGCAAGCGGTACATCCGGAAGGACGGACAGGTCGTCCCGGCCCTGCTGAGCGTAGGCCTCGTGCGGGACGAGCGGGGTCGCCCCCAGGTCATCATCGGGATGGCCCGGGACATCACCGCCCAGGTGTCGGCCGAGGCCCAGGCGCAGGCATATCTGGAGCGGCTGGAGCTCCTCCGGATGGCCTTTGAGCACGCCGGCGAGGCCGTGTTCATCACGGACGTGAACGGCACGATCCTTTGGGTAAACCCGGCCTTCACGGCCACGACGGGCTATACGGCGGAAGAGGCCGTCGGACAGAATCCCCGCATCCTGAAGTCGGGCATCCATCCGCGAGAGTTCTACGAACGCTTCTGGTCGCACATCCTGGCGGGTCAGGTCTGGCGGGGCGTCTTTATCAACCGCCGGAAAGACGGGACGCTGTACTACGACGAGCGGACCATCGCCCCCGTGCGGGACGCCGAGGGCCGGATCACCCACTTTGTCGCTATCGGCGAGGACGTGACGGAACGGGTCCGGATGCAGGAGGCCTTGCGGCGGCACGAGCGTCACCTGGAGATGCGGAGCCGGATTCTTTCGGCCACCCTGGAGGCGGCCGACCTGGACGAACGGCTGAACCGCATCCTGGATGCCGTCCTGGAGTCGATGGGGACCGAAATCGGGGGTATCCATCTCGTCATGGACGACAAGGTCGTCCTGCGGGCGTGGCGGGGGATGTCGGACGAGTTTCGGGCCCACGTGCAGGTCTTTCCGGTCGCCGAAGCGCCTGACTGGATGCGGACCGCTCAGGTCGTCCACGAGCGCCTGAGCGAGGCGGGCCGCACGCCGGACTTCGCCAAGCGGGAAGGCATCCAGGCATGGGCCGCTGTGCCCCTCGAGCTCCCCACGGGCGAGTGGCTGGGGACCCTCATGCTGGGGAGCCGTCGGTATGAGGCCCTGCGCGAAGAGGACGTCCGGGCCCTGTGGGACGTCAGCCGCCAGGTGGCCCTGGCCGTCTGGCACGCCCGGCTCCGGCGGTCGGCCGAGGAGCGGCTCCGGCGCCTGATGGTCCTACGGGAGATCGACCGGGCCATCATCCAGAAGCTGAACCTGCGGGAGGTCTTGGAGGCCGTCCTGGCGGGGATCCCGGCCGAGATGGGGGCCGAGGCCGTGGCCGTGAGTCTCCTGGACGAGACACGGACCCGCTTCCGGGTGTTTCTCATGCGACTTCCCAACGGGCGGGTCGTCGAGGAGCCGGCCTTCGAGGTGGCCGATAGCCTGCTTCACTGGTTTGTGGAGCGGCAGGAACCCGTCATCATTTACGACGTCACTCAGGACCCCCGCCTCCAGACGTACCGGGAGGTCCTTCGCGGCGAACGGCTCTTCTCCTACGTAGGCGTGCCCCTGGTCGCCCAGGGGGTGACCATCGGCATCCTCCACATGTTCACGACGACGCCCCGGGTCTTCAGCGATGAGGACGTGACGTTTTTTCAGACCCTGGCCGGCCAGGCGGCCATCGCCATCGATAACGCACGCATGTTCCATGAGGCGGTCCAGCGTCTGCGTTCGGCTGAACACACGCTGGCGGCCCAGATCCGCATCGCCCTGTCGGCGCCGGAGGCGGTCGCCGAGCGGGTCCTGCAAGAACTTCAGGCCGCCCTGGGCGTCGAACATGCAGACTTTTACGGGTACGACGAATCGGCCGGCGTCCTGCGCCTGCGGGCATGCGTAGGCTTTGCCGCCGACCGGCTGGCGTCCGTGACGGCCGAACCGGGGAGCGTCGTTCGGCTCGGGGAGGGCCTGGTCGGCCGGGTCGCCGCCGAGGGGCGGTCGGTCTACGTGCCCGACACGGCCCGGGAGCCCCGCTGGCGGGGCTTCGCCTACGACGCCGCCCGACCCCTGCGGTCGGCCTACCTGGCGCCCGTCAGGTTCGGAGACCAGCTGTTCGGCGTCATCGTCCTGATGGCCGACGAACCCGGTGCCTTCCCGGCTCTCCAGCGGGAGATGATCGACAATTTCGCGGGCTACATCGGGGCGAGCCTTGCGGTCGTGCGTCTGCTGACCGAAGTCCGTCGGCGGGCCGACCAGTCGGAAGCTCTTCATCGCATCGTCCGGGCCGCCGATGAGCGGCTCGACCGGCGGGGCATCATCGAGACCGCCCTGCTGGGTCTGGAGCAGGCCTTGCCGGGGACGGCCCTGGCCGTGTTCAGCTACGACGGGGCCGCCGACGTCCTGGTCCTGGAAGGGTACAACGAGGTGGCCCGGCCGGTAGCGGTAGCTCTGGGAATGGACGTCGGGTCGGTCGTCGAGGCCGGTCGGTTTCGCTGGCTGGGCGACCTGAAGCAAGGGCAGGCGCTTCGGCTGGACGACCTGGAGGCGTTGGCGGAGGCCTACTTTCAGCGCCTGGTCCGGGCGGCCGGCCTGCGGTCGGCCCTGCTGGTGCCCATCGTCTCGGAGGGGAACCTCCTGGGCATTCTGCACGTGGGTCGGACGGCACCCCGGGCCTTTACGGCGGCCGACGAGGCCTTTCTCACGGCCCTGGCCGACCATCTGGCCGTGGCCTTTCGGAACGCCCGGCTGTTTGCGGACCTGGAGCGGGCGTATCGGGACCTCCAGCAGGCGCAGACGGCCCTGCTCCAGCAGGAGCGGCTTCGGGCGTTGGGGGAAATGGCCAGCGGCATCGTTCATGACATCAACAACGCCCTGGTGCCCATCGTGGGGTACGCCGAGCTGTTAGAACAGCATAGGGACGAACAGGTCCGGGAGCGGGCCCGGCGGCTTTCGGAGGCGGCCGCCGACATCGTCCGTATCGTCGAGCGTCTGCGGGCCTTCTATCGGCCCCGGGGGCCGGAGGAGGCTTTAGAGATGGTCGACCTGAACGAGGCCGTGCGGCGGGTCGTCGAGCTGACCCGGCCCCGTTGGTACGACATGCCTCAACGAGAGGGGGTGACCGTCGACGTCGAGATGGACCTGGCCGAGGACCTGCCGCCGACGGCGGCCGACGGGGCCGAGGTCCGGGAGGCCCTGACGAACCTGGTGTTTAACGCCGTGGACGCCGTCTTAGCCAAGGGGGAGGCGAGGGGCCGCATCGTCCTGCGGACCCGCCAGCAGGGCGAGTGGGCCGTCGTCGAGGTCGTCGACACGGGCGTCGGGATGGACGAGGAGACGAAGCGGCGGGCCGTCGAGCCCTTTTTCACGACGAAGGGGGAGCGGGGGAGCGGCCTGGGGCTGGCGATGGTCTACGGGACGATGCGGCGGCACGACGGGGGCCTCGAGCTGGAGAGCGAACCGGGACGGGGGACGACGGCCCGGCTGATCTTTCCGATTCGGACCGTCGAGTGGAAGGCCGAGGCTGAGAGTCCAGAGACGCCGACCGCGCCCCTGCAGGTCTTGCTGGTCGACGACGACCCCCGGGTCCGGCAGGTCCTGGGGGTCATGATCCAGGAGATGGGGCACCGGGTGACGGTCGCCGAGAGCGGGGCCCAGGGCCTGCGTCTATTTGAGGAGGCCATCCAGCGGGGTGAGCCGTATGACGTGGTCCTGACGGACCTGGGGATGCCGGGCGTGACGGGGGCCGAGGTCGTCCGGCGGGTGAAGGCCGTGCGGCCTTCGACGTCCGTCGTCGTCCTGACAGGGTGGGGGCCGGAGGCCAAGCCTCGGGAGGCGGATGCCGCCCTGGGGAAACCTCCGGTCTGGCGGGAGCTGAAGGCCCTCTTCGCCCGGTTGGCGTCCCGGAAGACGTAACAGAGCCGTTCGGTTCGTGAGAATGGCGTCGGAACCACCTTGCCCAACGCCCGGGAAGCACGATGTTTCAAAGGGACGGAGTGACGAGCCAGGGTGATGGAGGGTTCATAGCCGCTATGGGCTCATAGCTCATGGCCCCTGTTGGCTCATGGGTCATGGCGGATGGCCCCTATGGGCTCATGGCTCATGGCTGATAGCTCATGGGACTATGAGCCATGAGCTATGACCCATGAGCCAGGGCGGCTATGAGCCATGAGCCAATCAGGCTGAATCCATGCGGGTTTTCACGAACCGGACGGCTCTGTGAATAGAGCCGGCCGTCATGCCGGCGTTCAGACGGACGGACCCGACCTTTCATCCCCCGTCTCCGGCGCCGACTCTGGAATCCAGACGTACACGCCGTCGGCCCGGGTCTCGACGGGCAACGTCGGGACCGAGGCGCCGGGGACGTTGACCGACCGGCCCGTCCGCAGGTCAAAAGTCCATCCGTGGAGGGGGCACACGACGCAGGGGCCCTCGACCAAACGGCCCTGGGATAGGGGACCGCCCTGGTGGGGGCAGTCGTGACCGACGGCGTAGAGGCGGCCGCCCACCCGAAACACGGCGATACGCCACTGCCCGTAGAAGACCGGCCGGCCCCGACCCTCCGGAAAGTCCTCCGGCCGACCGACCCGCCGCCACGCCATGTCGGGTCACGCCGGCGCCGCCGTCGCGGCGATGACCTGTTCGATTTCGGCGTCCGTCAGGATGTGGTCCGACCGCTTGGCGTACTCGAAGATGCGCTCGACGAGCTCATCGGTCACGGGGTACCCGTGGGACTCGAGCCAGTAGACGACGTTGGACTTGCCGCTCAAGGGGCCGACCTCGATGACCTGCCGGAGGCCGAACAGATGGGCGGGCACGCCCGAGTACACCATGTTGGCCAGGTGGACGTCGCCCCGGCGGAGGGCCTTGATGACGGCCGCCGCATGGACGCCCGTGGCCGTCCGGAAGGCGTCCCGGCCGACGACCGGATAGTTGTGGGGGATGGGGACGCCGACGGCCCGGGAGACGGCCTCGCAGTACTCCGGCAGACGGGACAGGTCGTTGTCGATGTAGCCCAGGAGCTTCAAGTTGACGAGGATGAGCTCCATCGGGGCGTTGCCGGCCCGCTCGCCGATGCCGATGGCCGCCCCGTGGACGCGGTCGGCCCCGGCCTCGACGGCGGCCAGGACGTTGGCGACGTCCAGGCCCCGGTCCCGGTGGCCGTGCCAGTCGACGCGGACGCCGGGGGCCGTGCGGTCGCAGAGTTCCCGGATGAAGCGGGTCACCCGGTAAGCCCCCCGGGGGGTCGCGTGACCGACCGTGTCGGCGATGCAGACGGCCTGGGCGCCGCAGTGGATGGCCGCCGTGTACAGCTTCGTCAGCGTCTCCGGGTGGGCCCGGGTCGTGTCCTCCGTGACGAACATCACGGGCAGGCCGTGGCGGACGGCGAAGGTCACGGCCTCCTCGACCCGCCGGAGGAGAAAGTCCAGCGTCCAGCCCTCGACGTCCATGCGGAGGGGGCTGGAGCCGATGTACACGCAGGCCTCGACGGGACGCCCGATGCGCTCGGCGATGTCCACGATGGGCTGGATGTCCCCGACGACCGTCCGGGCCGCGCAGTTCGGGACGAGACGCAGGCCCGCCGTGACGGTCTCCTGGGCGAGCCGCAGGGTGTGCTCATACTCCCGGGGGCCCGCCGCCGGCTGACCGACGTCGGCCGTGTCGATCCCCAGGGCGTCCATGAGATGGAGGATGCGGATTTTCGCCTCGATGGGGGGGTTGAGGACGGAAGGACTCTGGAGGCCGTCCCGCAGGGTTTCGTCGTCCAGTTGAATGCGCCTCTTCGGGCCCGGGGGCTCGTCGTCGGCCCGATTCCAATCGTAGATCAGGTCATACACATCGACCATGAGGCTCCTCCGTGGCGCTCCCGACTTCATGGTAGCCCATCGGGCGGGCCGGGGCAATAGGGAGTGACGGAGTGATGAAGTGACGAGCCAGGGTGATGGATGGTTCATGGCCCCTATGGGCTCATAGCCGTATTGGCTCATAGCTCATAGCTCATGGTTCATGGCTCATGTGGGCTCATGGATCATATTAGCTCATGGGTCATAGCTCATGGCTCATAGTCCCATGAGCCAATCAGGCCGAATCCCTGCGGGTTTTCACGAACCGAACGACTCTGTTAACAGAGCTGTTCGGTTGGGAGAAATGCGGTTCCCATCCGGGAAAACGGTGGCCCGGCGATCTCGATTTTTCAAGCTTGTTAAGGATGCCACCGCCATCCCTGGCGGTGTTCGGAGGGGATGCCACCGCCATGACGGGCGGTGTTCAGAGGGGATCGACCCGGCCAGGACGGGCGGTTTAATGAGGATGACGCCCGCAGGACGGCGGGCTCTCTACGGAAGCCACCGGCATGACGGCCGGTGGGCCGGGGACAGACGCCCGTCGCCCGACCGGCCCATCGGCCGACCTGCCCATCTGCCCACCTGCCCATCTGCCGAATACTTGAAACATCGTGCTTCCGTGGAGGTGCCCTTTCCGCTCTCCATCTCACTTCTCACCGCCCGAACCGCTCTGTTAAGCTAAACACTTCGTCCCTTCGTCACTCCTTGCATCTTGCCTCCGGCCTCCTGTATCCTGCATCCTTCCCCCTGCGGGAGCGCTGAGTCGTTCCTATGCGAGTCCTCGTGACCGGTTGTGCGGGCTTCATCGGTTGGAAGGTGGCTGAATACCTCTTGCAGGCCGGCCATCGGGTCGTCGGCGTCGATAACCTCAACGACGCCTACGACGTCCGTCTCAAGTACTGGCGCCTCGACCAGCTCCGGCCGCATCCGGACTTTGAATTTCACGTCTTGGACGTCACCGACCGTTCGGCCCTCGCCCGCTTATTTGCTTCTTCGGCCTCGGAACCCTCGACACCGAACACCCATCCTCCCTTCGACGCTGTCCTCAACTTAGCGGCCCGGGCCGGCGTGCGGCCGTCGGTCCTCGACCCGTGGGTGTACTACGAGACGAACGTGACGGGGACCCTGAACCTGTTGGAGGCCTGTCGGGCGGCCGGCGTGCGCACGTTCATCCTGGCCTCCACGTCGAGCCTCTACGGGGTCCGGAACCCGCTTCCTTTCCGGGAGGAAGCCGACACGGACGGCCCGCTGTCGCCCTATGCGGCCTCCAAGAAGGCGGCCGAGACGCTGTGCTATACCTATCACTACCTGCACGGCCTGAACGTGGCCGTCCTGCGGTACTTTACCGTTTACGGCCCGGCCGGTCGGCCCGACATGAGTCCCTTCCGGTTCGTCCAGTGGGTCGTCGAGGGCCGCCCCGTCGTCATCTACGGGGACGGCCGCCAACAGCGGGACTTCACGTACGTGGACGACATCGCCCGGGGGACCCTCGCCGCCCTCTCGTTTTTACAATCCGAAGTCCGTAATCCAAAATTCGAAATCATCAATCTGGGCTCCGATCAGCCGGTCCCCCTGATGGAGGTCGTCCGCCTCGTCGAACGGCTGGTCGGCCGACCGGCCCGGGTCGAGTACCGGCCCCCACATCCGGCGGACATGCCGGCGACCTGGGCGGACATCACGAAGGCCCGCCGCCTCCTGGGGTGGGCGCCGGAGGTTTCGCTGGAAGAGGGCTTCCGGCGACTGGTCGATTGGTACACGGCCTGCCGGACGTGGGCCCGGGACATCGCCCCGGGGCCGGTGTGAGGGGGACAAAGGGCATAGAGCGTAGGGTAGAGAATTCTGCCCTATGCGCTTTGCCTACGCCAGGAAGCGACCGGGACGGGTGGGATGAGACGTTTGTCCATGAGTCGCGGGACAGCTCACTGACCGATCCCCAGCACCCCAAGGGGAAAGACGTTTGTAGCATGGGGGATTCTGGATTAGAATGTCGGTGGCGGGTATGGGGTCGGGTGTCGGGCGATTGGGGGATCGGTGTCCGGGGTCTGGCGATCCCTGGTTCCCGGCCCCGATGCCTGAATACGGTAAGAGGGGGGACGCATGATTCCGTCCCGAGAGTTGTTGAGTGAGGAAAATCGGAGGTACGTCGAGCGGGCCCGGGAGGTGGCCGAAAAGTACGTCCTCCCGCGGGCGGCCGAGTGGGACCGCACGGGCGAATACCCCTGGGCGGCTATCGAGGCACTTCGGGAATACGACCTGATGGGGGTCTGGATCCCCAAGGAGTACGGGGGTCACGGAGCGGGTGTCTTGAACCTCTGTCTGGTCGTCGAGGAGCTGTCCCGGGTCTGCGGGGCCGTCGGCGTCGCTTACATGGTCAACGCCCTGGGGTCGTTCCCCATCATCCTGGGTGGGACGGAGGACCAGAAGCGCCGGTACCTGCCCGCCATCGCCCGGGGCGAGAAGCTTATCGCCTTCTGTCTGTCTGAATACGGGGCCGGGTCGGACGCCGGGAGCCTTAAGACGCAGGCCGTCCGGGACGGCGACGCCTACGTGATTACCGGCGACAAGAAGTGGACGACGAACGCCGATGCGGCCTCGATCTATACCGTGTATGCGACGACGGACCCCGAGAAGGGCACGCGGGGGATCAGCGCCTTCATCGTCGAAAAAGGGATGGAGGGGTTCATCATCGGCAAGAAAGAAGACAAGATGGGCATTCGGGCGGTACCCGTCCACGAGACCCACTTTCGGGCCTGTCGGGTGCCGAAGGAAAACCTCCTGGGGGGGCAGGAAGGCACCGGGTTTTACAATGCGATGATGACCCTCGACCGGGCACGACCGGGCGTGGCGGCTCAGGCCGTCGGCCTGGCCCAGGGGGCCTTCGAGCTGGCCGCCGAGTGGGTCTCCAAGCGGGTCCAGTTCGGTCAGCCCCTGATCAGCCAGGAGGCCGTCCAGTTCATGCTGGCCGACATGGCGACGGCCGTCGAGGCGGCCCGCCAGCTGGTGTACACGGCGGCCCGGGCGGCCGACCGGGACCTCAAGACGCTGAGCATGCTGTCGGCCATGTGCAAGGTCTTTGCCTCGGACGTCGCCATGCGGGTGGCGACGGACGCCGTCCAGCTCTTCGGGGGCTACGGCTACGTCCGGGAGTACATGGTCGAAAAGTACATGCGGGACGCCAAGATCACTCAGATCTACGAGGGCACGAACCAGATCCAGCGGCTCGTCATCGCCCGGAACCTCGTCCGATGGATGTCGGGCCGGGACGGCCTGCTCAGTGAGTTCCTGAACGTCACGGGTGCCCGGAAGCCCGAGGACTTACGGAGTGGCGAATGGATACCCCTCTGACCCGTCTACCGGAATCGGTCGAAGAACGCATCCGTCGGGTCCAACACATGTACAAGGTCCTCTGGACCTACTACCAGACGGCCCAGAGCCTCCTGCGGACCCTCTTGAAGCTCCGCCGTCTGGAGGACATCGGCCTGGACCAGGTCTACCAACAGTTGCAGACTCTTGAGCAAATGGCGGACCGGCCGCCCGAGCTCATCGAGCCCGTCTTGCAGACTCTTGAAGCCCAGCTCCAGCGGGCCCACTACGTCCTGGCCCAGTTCGACTCGAACATCTCGCCGGGCGTCACCCGACGCTACATCGAACGGCTCGAGTCCTTCGACGACCGCTTCCTGGTCTACCTCATCCAGTTCCTGCTCGGCAAGTATCCGATGACCCAGGACGACTGGGACAAGGTCGACCTCCTCCTGACCAAGCTGGCCATCGTGCGGAATCCCAAGACGGACCAGTACGAGCTCCGGCCGGAGAGCCGCCTCCTCCAGCTCCGGGCCCAGATCACGCAGTACTATCCCATGCCCTACACGCCCGTCGAGCGGATCAACGAGCTCATCGCCGAAGCCGACGCCATCGCCGCCGAGGTCCGCAAGGTCACGAGCTACCACGACCTGATGGAATGGGGTCTCCTGGCCCGCATCCGGGAGTTCAAAAAGAGCGTCCAGCACCTCATGCTCCACCCCCAGCTCATGATTCCCTTCCTGCGGCTGAACCTGACGACGAAGAAAAAATTCACCGTCCTGTACCATCAGGAGATCGAACGCATTCAGGCCTCGATCCGTTTGTTGGAGAAGACGACGCCGCCGGTGGAGGCGGCCGGTCCCGAGGGACCGCCGGCCGAAGCGGAGCGGGTCAGCGAAGTGCCGCCGCCGGCCTCGGCCGGGGCGGCCGCTCTCGAGGGCGAGGAGTTCGTCCAGGTCCTGGCCAATCTGGAAAAGCGAATGGAGACCATCGCCGAGATGCTGGGGAGCGTCCTCCGGTCGGGGACGCCGCCGTCGCCGCCCCCGACCCCCCTCGAGGTGACGCCGCCGGTCGAGCTGGTCGGGGCCGACCTGGCGGACGCGACGGCCCTGCAGGTCCCAGAGCTCATCCGGCCGGAGATGGAGGCGCTCCTGCAGGCCTTCCGGCGAGTGGACTGGCGGAAGAGTCTCTCGGAGATCGCCTTCTCCGAACCCCTCAGCCCCTATGCGATGGAGCCCTTCGAGGTCGAGGCTTTCCAGATGGGGTTCCAGCGGGACTCGGTCAGTGCCGAGGCCCGGGTCGCCTACCGGTTGATCGTGGTCGCGGCCCTGTGCCGGCACCTCATGTCCCGCCTGGCCCGGGAGGTCCTGGATCTCCAGCGGGCCCATCCCGACGGGTGGGTCCAGCATCTGCCGCGGGAGACCGTCGAGCGCATCCGGGCCATGCTGGACCAGTCAGAGGTCTACGAGGGCCAGTTAACCCGTCTGCAGGGCCTGGCCTCGCTCGAGGTCTCGATCCGCCGGCGCCTGAGTCGGGCCCTGCGGAAGCTCCAGCGGGCCCGGGTCGGCCTGTCGCTCCTGTACGACCAGGTCGAAGAGGCCTGGTCCCTCCAAGTCGGTCCCGTCCCGGTCCTGAGCGGTCCGCCGCCGAAAGCGGTCGTCCGGGTCCGTCCGGAGACGACGTCCCTCCTGACGTGGCTGGGCTGGGTCGTGGCGGCGGCCATGTTCCTGCTGACCCTGTTCGTGCTCTTTAAAAAGTGACTTCATCACGCCGTCACGCTCATGGGGTCGTCCCGATGGAAGACACTGGGAAGGTCTTGCGGATTCTGGTCGTCTGCACGGGCAATCTCTGCCGGAGCCCGATGGCGGCGGCCTACCTGAGCCACCGGCTCCGGCAACTCGGGCTTCCCCACGAGGTCCAGAGCGCCGGCATCATGGCCTGGCCGGACCGACCCGCCTCCGAGCTGGCCCGACAAGTCGTGGCGAGCTCGGGTCTGTCGTTAGACGGCCACCGGTCCCGGCCCCTGACGGCCGACCTGGTCGCTTGGGCCGACTGGGTCCTCGTCATGGAGCCCTGGCACCGGGCCTGGATCGCCCGTCATTTTCCTGAACAGGCCGCCAAGGCCGTCCTCCTGGGGACCTTCGTCGACGGGGCCGACGACTCGGTCATCCCCGACCCCTACGGGGAGGACCAGGCCGCCTACGTCCTCGTCTGGAATCTCCTCCGCCATGCCTTGGACGCATGGCTTGACAATCTGTTGGGTTCGGCTAAATTGAATTCCTTCCGCGCCTCACATTCGTCTTAAACCCAGACGCACGCCCGAAGGTGGGAGGTTCCTCCATGACCATCGAATATCTCATCATCGGGGCCTATCTATGCGGTATCCTCGGCCTGTCGCTCTTCGGCTTTCATCGGTACATCATGGTCTACCTGTACCGGAAGTACGTTCACGGGGATCCCCCGCCGCCCCCGCCGCCGGTCGAATGGCCGACGGTGACCGTTCAGCTCCCGGTTTATAACGAAAACCACGTGGTCGCCCGCCTCCTGAAGGCCGTCGCCGCCCTGGACTACCCCCGGGACCGTCTGGAAGTCCAGGTCCTGGACGACTCGACGGACGAGACGACCCAGACGATCGCGTACTGGGTCGAGTACTATCGACGCCAGGGCCTGGCCATCACCCACATCCACCGGAAAAACCGGACGGGCTTCAAGGCCGGGGCCCTGGCCCACGGCCTCCGTACGGCCCGGGGAGAGTTTATCGCCGTCTTCGACGCCGACTTCGTGCCGCCCCCGGACTTTTTAAAGCGGACGATCCCTTACTTTCAGGACCCGACCGTCGGCCTCGTCCAGGTCCGGTGGGAATACCTCAACCGGCATTTTTCGGTCCTGACCCGCATCCAGTCCGTCATGCTGGACGGCCACTTCGTCATCGAGCACGCCGCCCGAAACCGGTCGGGTCGATTTTTCAACTTCAACGGGACGGCCGGCGTCTGGCGTCGGGCGGCCATCGAATCGGCCGGCGGATGGGAGTACGACACCCTGACGGAGGACCTGGACCTGAGCTACCGGGCCCAACTGCGGGGGTGGCAGTTCATCTACCTGAAGGACTATACCGTCCCGTCCGAATTGCCGGTCGAGACGGCGGCCTTCATGCGTCAGCAATTCCGATGGGCGAAGGGCTCGACCCAGACGGCCCTCAAGCTCCTGCCCCGGATTTTCCGGAGCGGGGTCGCCCCCCGCGTGAAGCTCGAAGCCTTCTTTCACCTGACGGCGAATATGTCGTATGTCCTGATCGTGTGGGTCGGCCTCCTGCTGGGACCCGTGATCTGGGCCCGCTATCGCCTGGGCCTGTATCATCTGTTGTGGCTGGACGTCCCCCTCTTCTGTCTGGCGACCCTCTCGGTGGCGACCTTTTATGTGCTCTCCCAGCAGGAGAACCCGACGGGCTTGCGGGGATGGTGGAACTGGCTGTGGGTCATCCCCATGCTGATGGCCGTCGGGATCGGGATCTCGCTCAACAACGCCCGGGCCGTCCTCGAGGCGCTCTTCGGCGTGGCCTCACCCTTCGAGCGGACGCCCAAGTACGGTATCACGCACGGATCGGCCCATCCGGGCTGGATGCTCTCGACCTACCGGTTGCGGAACGGACTCATGCCCCTCTTGGGTCTGGGGATGGGCCTGTACTTCGTGAGCGTGCTGTACTTTTGTATCGAGGAAGGCCTCTGGTACAGCGTCCCCTTCGTGACCCTCTTCATGACTGGCTTCCTGTACACATCGGGCACGATGCTCTGGCAGACATGGGTCCTCCCGTGGAGCGCCCGCCGACTTGGCGTGGCCCCGGCCCGACACCCCCTGGGCATGTAGGCAGGTCTTGGGGTCGGGAAGAGTCGTAGACGGGCCGGTCGGCAGTCGGCCGATGGGCGGGTCGGGAGGTCGATATTGCCCTGACTCACTTCGTCCCCTCATCACTCCGTCACTTTTCATCCTGCATCCTGCATCTTGCATCTTGCATCCTGCATCCTGTATCCTGCATTCTGCATCTTGCACCCTGAGGTCTCCCGATGGAAATCACGGCCGTTCGACCGGCGGTCGCTATCGAGGGCGGCGAGGTCGTGATCGAAGCGACGGACTGGCCCGTCGACCGATATCGGGAAGTGTCCGTCTGGTTTGGCGATCAGCCCGGCCACATCGTCTTGCAGAAACGGAATCTTTGCCGAGTCCGGGTCCCGACAGACGCCACCGGCGAGGGCCAGGTCCGTCTGCGGGACGCGGTCATCGCCGAGTTTCGGCTGACCGTCGGCCAGCGGGTCCTGTCGGACATCCATGCCGTCGACAACCCGGTCGTCGACCATCTGGGGTATGTATACACGACCTACAGCGGGACCCGGGACGAGACCCCGCCCGTGTCCGTGTTCCGTCTCGGGCCTGACGGAACGGTCGAACACTACGTGACGGCCATCCGCAACGCCACGTCCCTGGCCCTGGACGTCAACGACCATCTCTACGTCAGCAGTCGATTCGAGGGTCGGGTTTACAAGGTCCTGGACCGGGACCAGTTGGAGGTGTATGCCGAGGGGTTGGGTGTCCCCTTTGGCCTGGCCTTCAATCGGGAGAACTATCTCTTCGTCGGGGACCGGGAGGGGAAGATCTATAAAATCTCGTCCCAGCGAGAGGTCAGCGTCTTTGCCGAGCTCCCGGCGAGCCCCATCGCCTATCATCTGGCCTTCGACCCGGACGGCAACCTCTTCGTGGCCGTCCCCCAGCTCGCCTCGGATACCATCTACATGATCGACGCCCTGGGGAATGTGATCCCGTACTACAGCGGCCTGGGCCGTCCCCACGGGATGGCCTTCGACGATGCCGGCAACCTCTACGTCTGCCAGGGTCGGGTCCACGACAGCGGCGTCTTCCGTTTTGATGCCCAGGGTCACATCCGGAAGGTCATCGCCAGCCCACCCGTCGTCGGCCTCACCTTCGACGAGAACCGAAACGTCTGGCTGGCTACGCCCCAGGCCCTCTATCGCATCGCCGTGCCCCCTGAATTCTTTGAATGAACTCGGTGTTCGGTGCTGGGTGTTGAGTGTCCGGTCCTCCCAGCCCCCGACACCGAACACCTGGAATCCCGATGGACTTCCTGTACCGAACGGTTCGGGCGGTCGGACGGTTCTGGATCTGGTTCTTCTTCAAGTCCGTCCAAGTCCGGTCCATCCAACGAATTCCCCGCCAGGGTCCGGTCCTCCTGTGCGTCAACCACCCGAACGACCTCATCGACTCCCTCCTCGTGGGGGCTATGGTCCCCCGGGAGGCCCGCTTCTTGGCTACGGCCGCCCTGTTTCGGAACCCCATCCTGGCCCGGATCCTCTCGGCCCTGGGCGTGATCCCCGTGTACCGGCGGCAGGACGACCCCGACAAGATGGACCGGAACGTGGAAGCCTTCGAGGCCTGCTTCCGGGCCTTGGCCCAGGGCGACCTCATCGTCATCTATCCCGAGGGGACGACCCATAACGAGCCCCGGGTCCAGCGGATCAAGACCGGCGCCGCCCGGATCGCCCTCGAGGCCGAGCACCGCCACGACGGTCGATTGGGCCTGGCCGTGATCCCCGTGGGCCTCAACTTCGAGGCCCGGAAGTCCTTTCGGGGCCGCGTGCTCATCGGCGTCGGTGAACCCATTCCGCTCATCCCCTATCTGGAGGTCTATCGGCGCGACCCCTGGAAGGCCGTGCAGGACCTGACGACCGAGATCCAACGGGCGATGGAAGCCCAGGTCATCCACATCGACCGCATCGACCTGACGGCCCTCATCCGGGCAGTCGAGACCCTCTACGGGGACGACCTGGTGCAGGAACTCCAGGTCGAACGGGGCCTCTCCCCGGACCAAGTCGACCGATTCCGCCTGTCCCGTACGATCGCCGACGCCGTCCAGTATTTTGTCACGCACGACCCCGACCGGGTCGAACGCCTCTGGCACCGTCTACAGGCCTACGAGGCCTTGCTGGCTGAATTCCGGCTTCAGGACCGGACCGTCCGGACCCGATTGACGGCGGCCCATTCGGGCGTGCGACTTTGGCACCTCGGACTGGGTCTCCTGGGGCTTCCGGTCTTCCTGTATGGGGCCGTGACGAGCGGCTTGCCCTACTGGGTCCCCCGGTGGCTGGCCCGGCGCCGGGCCCGGAAAGAGACGGCCTATGCGACCGTGCGATTCCTTGCTTCCGTCGTCCTCTTTCCCCTCTTCTGGGGAGTGGAGACTTGGACCGTCGGGGTCCTCACAAACCCCGGGGTCGCCGGGGCATTCCTCCTGTCCCTGCCTCTGACGGGCCTCCTGGCCCACCGCTACCTGGGTGGACTGGCCCGCCTCGCTCAGGAACTTCGGTTCCTCCGACTCGTTCGAACGCACCGGGGGACGGCGCGCCGGATTCTGGCCCGGCGACGCCAGATCTTAGGGGACCTGGAACGGGTCAAGGAGGATTACCTCCGAGACCGCCGGGAACGTCTATCAGAAGGGTTGGGTTCGTGAAAATCCTGATCGGTTCGGCTTTTCCGACCCTGGGGAGCGGTCGTTCGGCAATCCGGCAATTCGCAATCCCCATCTATCCTCGCGAGCGGGGCCGGTGTTCGTAGAAGAAGCGGGCCGCCTCGGTCCGATTCGCCGCCCCAATTTTCATGAATATGTTCTGAATGTGAAACTTTACGGTACTCAGGCTCAGGCCCAGCGTCCGGGCGATCTGCTTGTTGCTCAGACCCCGAGCCACCAGCTCGAGGACCTCCCACTCCCGCCGGGATAGGTCCCGCCCGGCTTCGCCTTCCCCGGGGGCCCCCGCCAGCCACCGGTGGGCCGACCGGGGAAAGACCAGATGGCCGTGATAGACCTGCCGGATGGCCGCCACCGTCTGCTGGGGCGCGTCCGTCTTGAGGACGAAGCCGTCGGCCTGGTGCTCGATGGCCGCCCGGATCGACTCGCTATCGCCGAAGGCGCTCAGGATCAGGACCCGCACGGGCCACCCCTCGGCCCGGATGTGCTGAAGGCAGGCCCATCCGTCCATGCCGGCCATCTGGAGGTCCAGGACGACGACGTCGGGCCGGTAGCGCTGGAGGGCGTCCAGCAGTTGCTGGCCGTCGGTGGCCGTCGCCACGACTTCGATGTCCGGCTCTTGGTCTAAGAAGGACCGCAGGCCCTGGAGGACCAGGGGGTGGTCGTCGGCTAAAACGATTCGGATGACGCCCTGAGGGAGTGTGTCACGAATGGCCTGCATGACCCGGTACCCAAACGGTGATGTGTGTGCCTTGACCGGGGCGGCTTTCGATGGTGAACGTGCCTCCGACCAGCACGACCCGCTCCCGCATGCCCCGCAGTCCGACCCGCATGCGGCGGTCCGTCGGGGCCTGCGTCAGGACTCGCTCCACGTCAAAGCCGACGCCCTCATCCCAGACTTCCAGGACCACGCCGTCATCTCGGGAATAGAGATGGACGTACTGCCGGTCCGTCCCGGCGTGGCGGTAGGCGTTCGAGAGGGCCTCCTGCAAGATCCGGTAAAGGACGATCTTGACCGGCGGGGCCACGTCGGGGATGGGCGGCGTGACGGCCAGCTCGACTCGGCATCCCGTCAGTTCTTCGTGCTGGATGATCAGACCCTCGAGGACGGAGACCAGGTCCCGCTTTTGAAATTCGGGTGGAGCGAAAGCGCCGATGAAGTTGCGGATACTCCACAGGGCGTTCCGGATCAAGGCCCCGACCTGGGTCAGGCTCTGGGCGACGGCTTCCGGACTCGGTCGGTCCCGGTCGTCGGCACCGACCAGTTTCTTCTGAAGGGCGTCGACCTGGGAGAGGGCGGCATACATGTCCTGGACGGGTCCGTCGTGGATGTCCAGGACGATCCGGCACAGCTCCCGTTCCGTCAATTCCAGGAGCGCCGAGGCGGCCAGCCGAGTCCGACCACGACGGATGACTTTAGGAAATTTCATTGACCCTTCCCCCTAAACATCCTGCCGAGTGCGGTCCGTACATTCTTTCCATGGGACCGTAAAGACGGCATCGGGCGGCGTCGGGCTCGCCTCTTAATAATAAGCCCCCGGGCTTTGAAGGGAAATGGACGCCGTCGTCCGAACCTGACCGGTCGAAGTTTACCGATAGGGCGTCGGGCCCTCGCCGGTGTAATCGATCTGGCTGAAGCGCATCAGCTTGTCCAGACGGTGGAGGGACCGGATGTACCGGACCGTCCCGGTCCGGCCCCGCATGACGATACTGTCGGTGACGACGCTGGCCCGGTGGAACTGGACGCCTCGCAGGAGGGCGCCGTCGGTGATCCCCGTGGCGGCGAAGAAGACGTCGTCCGAGCGGACCAGGTCGTCGACCGTCAGGGTCTCCCAGAGTCTCGGCCCGAGGGCCGCCTCCAGGCGGACCCGCTCCGTGGCGTCCTGGGGGGCCCGTCGGGCCTGGAGAGTCCCGCCCAGGGCCTTGACGGCGGCCGCGGCCAGGACGGCCTCCGGGGCCCGGGCAGTCCCCATCAGGACGTCGACGCCGGTCCCGGTCATCGCCGCCAGGATGGCGCCCAAGACGAAGCCTCCGGGGCTCCGTCGTACATAGACCCCGACCGACTGGAGTGCCTGGATGAGGTCCTCGTGCCGGGGTTCGTCAACGACAAAGACGGTCATGTCTCGGACGTCTCGATGCAGGGCGGCGGCGACCGCCTGCAGGTTCTCGACGGGCCCCCGGTTCAGGTCAACGACGTCCCGGGCGGCGCCCTCGGCGACGAGGACCTCGACGTGCTGACAGGGACCGGGGTCCCACAGGCTCCACCGGTCGGCGAGGGCGACCATCGCCAGCGTGTTGGGCCGGTTCAGGGATTCGACCGGCGGGCCCTCGATGGGGTCGACGGCGACGTCGACGGCCGGGGGCCGGCCCGTCCCGACGAGCTCGCCCCGAAAAAGGGCCGGGACCTCTCCTTTCTCACCCTCGCCGATCACGATCGTGCCGTCCATGTCGATCGTCTGGAGGACCAGCCGCATGGCCTGGGCGGCGGCGACGTCGGCCGACGCCCGCTCGCCCCGCTCGGCCAAGCGGGCGGCGACCATAGCGGCGGCCTCGGTGGCCCGGACGAGCTCCAACGCCAAGTTCCGTTGGGGTCGTTCACCCATCAGACCCCCCTCCAGAAAGATTGTGAATTGCAGATTAGACTACCGCTGAGACGCCGAGAACGCAGAGAAAAATCGAAGGAAAAACCCTCGTCCTCTGCGCCTCGGCGGTGAGTTTTGAAACAGGCCCTACGAATCGGTTTGTGAGAATCCTGAGCGCTCTGGCCTCTCCGGTCCTTTAACAGAGCCGTTCGGGTCGTGAAAATCCGCATGGATTCGGCTTTTCCGACCCTTCGGGAAGGACAGTTTTTCAAGCTTTGGCAGATAGGCAGTTCGGCAGATGGGCAGATGGTCCCAAAAGCCCCGGGGCTGATCCTTGCCCACCCGGCTTCTATCTGCCTATCTGCCGACCTGCCCATCTGCCGGATGCTTGAAAAACCGTGCTTCCCGGGCGTTGGGAAAGGTTGTCCCGACGCCATTCTCACGAACCGAACGGCTCTGTTAAGCCCCCCGTCCCCAAAATTCGCAATTCGCAATTTTCAATCCTCCTTCCCCGTCGGCCCCACCGGCGTCGGGGCGTACTTCATGCCCTTCCGTTGACTGCTGTGGCCGTGGAAGACCCGGGCCTTCGGGTGGATAAAGCGGGCCGCATAACCGATGGCGAGGGCCGCCTGGGCAAAACCGCAGGCGATCAGGTACATCTTTTCGACGCCCTCCTGAAAGGCGATGTCGCCGGCCGCATAGACGCCGGGGAGGTTGGTTTCCAAGCGTGAATTGACCAGGACGTGGCGGCCGTCGAGCCGGAGGCCCCACCGTTGGATCGGGCCCAGGTTGGGCTTCAGGCCGATGCAGATGAGGACATCATCGGCGGCCAGGGTCTTTTCGGCACCGGTTTGATTGTCGTAGATGACGACCTCTTGGACGCGATCACTGCCTCGGACAGCCTTCAGTTCATGGCGGGTGAGGACGTTCACGGGCGATTCGAGGAGGGCCTGGACGCTTCGGGCGTGGGCCTCAAAGTAGTCGAAGCGGTGGATGAGGGTGACCTCGCGGGCCCAACGGTGGAGCTCTAAAGCCCAGTCGACGGCCGTATCGCCGCCGCCGACGATGAGGAGGCGTCGGCCGAGGAAGTCTTCCCGCCGGTGGACGGCATAGTGAACGCCCCGGCCCTCCAGCTCGGCGGCGCCCGGGACGGCGAGGCGGTTGGGCTCGAAGGCACCCAGGCCGGCGCAGAGGATGGCCGTCCGACTCAGGTAGACGCCCTCGGTCGTCGTCAGCCGCAGGCGGCCCGGTTCCAGGACCTCCAGGGCCTCGACCCGTTCGTTGAACCGGAAGTCGGCGCCGAACTGGCTGGCCTGTTTGAAGAGCTCGGCGACGAGGTCCCGCCCCAGGATGGCCGGGTAGCCGCCGACGTCGTAGATGTACTTCTCAGGGTACAGGGCTGTGATCTGGCCGCCGGGTCGGGGCAGGGCTTCCAGGACGAGCGTCCGGAGGTTCCGCATGCCGGCATAGAAGGCCGCGTACAAGCCGGTCGGGCCGGCCCCGATGACCGCCACGTCGTAGAGATCAGCACACGTCGTGCGCATCCGGGCCTCCCAGGCACAGAGCGCTCAGCGCCTCCAGGTCGAAGTATTCCAAGCTCCGGGCGACCAGGACGGCACCCCGGAAGTCCTGGCCGAAGGTGTAATCGTTGTAAATCACGGCGCACGGCAGGCCGGCCGCCTGGGCCGCCCGCAGGCCGACCTCCGAGTCCTCGATGGCCAGGGTCTCGTCGGGGGACGTCCCCAGCTCGGCCAGACAGCGACGGTATAGAGGCGATTCGGGGGCCGTCTTAATGCCGGCCCGCTGACCCAAAATGGGGTCAAAGGCATCAGCGAAGGCGGACAGACGATAGCGTAGGAGGGCCCGGATCTGTTCCTCGTCCGACGTGGAGACGATGGCCAATCGGACGCCGCGACGGACGGCTTCCTCGACGAGCCGGGCGACGCCGGGCCGCAGGGGAAGTCGGGCGGCATACTTCTCGATGTAGAACCGTCTCTTGAGTTCGACCAAACGAGCGACGGCCGCCTCGAGCTCGTCGGGTGGGAGCGGCGGGTCCAACCGCCGGAGGGCCCGGCGCATCCGCTCGGCGTTGCCGGGGATGGGGAGGAGAGCCTTGAACTCCGGCCAGGTCCACCGGATGGGGAATCCCAGGGCGGCGAAGGCCTCGTTACAGGCCGGCAGGTGGCCATCTCGTTCCGTGTACGCCAGCGTACCGTCGACGTCGAAAATGATGGCCTTGAGCCGAAGGGACTGGGCCATGGGGATCCCCCGAGGGGTTTTAGCGCAGGGACAGGGAGGGTCGGACCCGCCCGGCCTGGCAGGCGGGATAGGCCGGCGTCGGGTCAGTCGTCGGCGGCCTTCGGTCGTCGGCCGCTCCAGGCGTCGGTATGAGATGCCGAAGTCGATTCAAGACGTCCGCCTGAGGATTCAAGGCGTCTCCCCTTCAGTCGACGTCGTTGAGGTATTCCTCGAATCCCATCTCGGCCAGCCAGCTCTTGACCTCATAGGGCGGGCGCACCTGGGCGGTATCCGGCAGGGGGCCTTCGGTCCAGTGGGGCAGGGCCGTCGTCGGCGGTGCCTGACCCCAGAAAAAGTAGTAGAGGGCCCAGTAGCGGTCCTGGTCGCCGTCTCGCACGACGACGGCTTCTCCGTAGCCGTCGGCCAGGATGCGCACGGCCCGCCGGCATGCCTCTCCGTACGGGGTCTCGTCCCACGTCACGGGCATGCCTCCTCATTTCCATCCTACATTTTGCATCCTGTGACCCTCAGGGGGCCTGGGCTGAACCGACAGGTTCGAGACCC
The DNA here is from genome assembly GCA_002898535.1 of bacterium HR11. Classification (NCBI taxonomy): domain Bacteria; species bacterium HR11. The sequence continues at coordinate 80,039 of BEHN01000006.1, read as the reverse complement.
GGCGGGAAGTCGCCCTGGGCTTCACATTCTCGGAACACCCGGCTCTTGAGGATGTCCTCGGCCGTGATCCGGCGGAGGTCCTCGGCCGTCACGGGGCCACCCTGCTCGCACAGCCGGAGGGCCTGCCGGAGCCGCATGCGGTCGATGGCGTTCCGGATCGACCGGGCGTTGGCAAAATTGGGCAGACGCATCCGGCAGGCCACGTACCGGCGAAAGGCCCGACGGGCCTCGTCGTCCAGGACGTAGTTCAACTGACGGAGCATGAGCTCCCCGATCTCGACGAGTTCCTCCAGCGTATAGTCGGGAAACTCGATGTGGTGGGCGATGCGGGACCGCAGGCCCGGGTTCTGGCTGAAGAAGCGTTCCATCCGGTCTTTGTACCCGGCGAAGATCACGACGAGGTTCTCCCGTTCGCTTTCCATGACCTGCAGGAGGATCTCGATGGCCTCCTGGCCGTAGTCGCGTTCGTTCTCAGGCCGATAGAGACTGTAGGCTTCGTCGATGAACAGGACGCCGCCCATCGCCCGTTTGAGGACCTCTTTGGTCTTGGGGGCCGTGTGGCCCACGTACTGGCCGACCAGGTCGTCCCGGGAGGCCACGATCAGCTGGTCCCGCCGGATGTAGCCCAGGCGGTGGAGGACCGTGGCCATGCGCATGGCCACGGTCGTCTTGCCCGTCCCGGGGTTGCCGACGAACGCCATGTGGAGGACGGGCCGGCTCGACGTCAGGCCCAGTTCACGCCGCACGCGGTCCACGACGAGGAAGGCGGCGATCTCCCGAATCCGTTGCTTGACGGGGTACAGTCCGACCAGCTCCCGGTCCATCTCCTCCAAGACCTGGAGGACGCCCGTTTGCTCCAGCAGTTGGCGGAGGTTCACCTCGACGGACGGGGCTTGGACCGTCATGTCAGTCGTCTCTCCTTAGGGACTTCGATATCGCCGACCCGGGGGTTGGTCCTCGATGTAGGGCTCGAGACCGTACTTTTGGATCCGCCCGTCCGACCACAGGATCCGCCGGAGCCGAAAGCCGGGTTCCTCGACCGGCGGTCGGTAGGCGATGAACGAGACCCGCTGGGCCTGCCACATGGGGCTGGGGTCGTAACCGTTGATCTTGATGTAGCAATGGGGGAACGCCTCCCGGCACTTCTTGAATTCGTACATGGCCGCGGCCGGGTCTTCCAGGTCGAACATCGGGAGGCCCCACATATTCCAGTAGACGTTGTAGGGGTGGGGGTCGTCGGTGTACTCGATGGAGACGGCCCAGCCCTGGCGGATGATGTAGGCGATCTGGCGCTCGATCTGCTCGTCCGTCAGGTCTGGCAGGTAGGAAAACGTGCCTTGCGTGATACGCACGGCGCACCTCCTTCGAGGGGCTATCTTTGTTAGAGGGTCACGGTGACCAAGACGTCCGGCGTGTCGGTCGAGGTATACTCGAAGGTCACGTCCTTCCAGACCTCCAGGGCGGCCGCCAGCTCTTTGCACTGACGGGCGGCCTGCCGAAGGATTTCAGGGCCCTCCCGCCGGATGTCCCGACCCTCGTTGCGGGCGAGGACCATGGCCTCCAGGGCCACGCGATTGGCCGTCGCCCCGGCCTGAATGCCCATCGGATGGCCGATCGTGCCGCCGCCGAACTGGAGCACGACGTCATCCCCGAAGAGGTCCAGGAGCAGGTGCATCTGGCCGGCGTGGATGCCCCCGCTGGCGACGGGGAAGACGGCCGGCAAGTAAGCCCAGTCCTGGTCAAAGAAGATCCCCTTCACGGGGTCGGCCTTCACATATTGCTCCCGCAGGATCGTGTAGTAGCCCTGCACGAGGTTGGGGTCGCCTTCGAGCTTGCCGACGGCCGTTCCGGCGTGGATGTGGTCGACGCCCAGCATCCGCATCCACTTGGCCAGGACCCGGAAGGATATCCCGTGGTTCTTCTGCCGGGTAAAGGTGGCGTGGCTGGCCCGGTGGAGGTGAAGGATCATCCCGTTGTCATGGCACCAGTTGGATAGCGACTGGAGCGCCGTGTAGCCCATCGTCAGGTCGGCCATGATGATGACCGAGCCGATCTCCTTGGCGAACTCGGCCCGCTTGTAGACTTCCTCCATCGTCGGGGCCGTCACGTTCATGTAGTGGCCCTTCCGCTCGCCGGTGACCTGCTCGGCCTTGATGACGGCCTCCATGGCGTAGAGGAACCGGTCCCGCCAGCGCATGAAGGGCTGGGAGTTGATGTTCTCGTCGTCCTTGGTGAAGTCCAGGCCCCCGGCCAGGGCCTCAAAGACGACCCGGCCGTAGTTGCGGCCCGAGAGGCCCAGCTTGGGCTTGACGGTGCATCCCAGCAGGGGGCGGCCGTACTTGTTTAGGAGGTCCCGTTCGACGGGGATCCCGTGGGGCGCCCCCTTGAAGGTCTTCAGGTAGGCCACGGGGATGCGCATGTCTTCCAGACGTAAGGCCCGTAGAGCCTTAAATCCGAAAACGTTGCCGACGATGGAAGACGCCAGGTTGGCGATGCTCCCCTCTTCAAACAAGGCCAGGTCGTAAGCGATCCAGGCAAAGTACTGTTCGGGATTCCCCGGCACGGGCTCGACCCGGTAGCATTTGGCCTGGTACCGTTCCAAGTGGGTCAGCCGGTCGGTCCACACGACCGTCCACGTCGCCGTACTGGACTCCCCGGCGACGGCGGCCGCCGCCTCTTCGGGGTCCACGCCCGGCTGGGGCGTGACCCGGAACAGGGCCAGGGTGTCCGTGTCCTTCGGCTCGTAGTGGGGGTCGTAGTACCCCATCTCCCGGTATTCTTTCACCCCGGCCCTGGCGTACCGCGAATCCGTACCGGCGTATTTGGGGGCTGAAGATTTCGGATCCATGCTTATCCTCCGAGGATGGCTTTCATCTCATGGGGGGTTTCGACCGGGCCCGCACCGGGACGGGGCTCAGGGCGGCCAGGCCCTCCAAGACCCGGACGGCCGCCTCGGCCACGGCCTCCGGCGTGAGGCCCAGCTTCCGGTATAAGACCTCGTAGGGTGCCGATGCCCCGAAGCGGTCCAGGCCGACGACAGTCCCGTCGAGGCCGACCTCGTGACCCCACCCGAGGGTCGCGCCCGCCTCGACGACGACACGGGCCCGTAAGGTCGAGGGTAAGACGGCCTCCTGATACTCGGCCGGTTGCCGCCGGAACAGCTCCCGGCAGGGCATCGAGACGACCCGGGCCGGGATGCCCCGGTCGGCTAAGAGTTTTTGGGCCTCCAGGGCGATGACGACCTCGGAGCCCGTGGCGATCAGGACGACCTGGGGGTCGGGGACGTCCGACAGGACATAGGCCCCGCAGAGGGCCCCATCGGCCGAGGCGTAGCGGGTCCGGTCGATGACGGGGACGGCCTGCCGGGTCAGGACGAGGGCCGTCGGGCCGTCCCGCCGTTCGAGGGCGACCCGCCAGCCGACGACGGTCTCGGCGGCATCGGCCGGTCGGAAGACCCACAGGTTCGGGATGGCCCGGAGGCTCGTCAGGTGCTCGATGGGCTGGTGTGTCGGGCCGTCCTCGCCGAGGCCGATGCTGTCGTGGGTGAAGACGTAGATCACGGGTAGGCCCATCATGGCGGCCAGGCGGATGGACGGCCGCATGTAGTCAGAAAAGACGAGAAACGTCCCGCCGTAGGGCCGGACCCCGCCGTGGAGGGCCAAGCCGTTCAGGATGGCCCCCATGGCGTGCTCCCGGACGCCAAAGTGGATGTAGCGTCCGCTGAAGTCCTCCCGGGTCAGGGGCTTTTCGCCCTTCGGTAAGGTGTGGTTCGAACCCGTCAGGTCGGCCGACCCCCCGAGGAGGTTCGGGACCCGAGGCGCGACGGCGTTCAAGACGGCCCCCGAGGCCGACCGGGTCGCGACGGGCTTTTCGGTCGGGAACGTCGGGAAGTCCTGGTCCCAGTCCGGCGGTAGGTCCCCGTCGAGGAAGCGCCGGAAGGCGGCCGCCAGGTCGGGATAGGCCCGCTCGTAGCGGGCGAAGAGGTCCTCCCACTCGGCCTGTCGGCGGGCGCCGACCCGCCCGCACAGCCGCATGAAGTCCCGGACGTCGTCGGGGACGTGGAAGGCCTCGTCCGGTGGCAGGCCTAAGCGTTCCTTCGCCAGGCGGACCTCGTCGGCCCCGAGGGGTTCCCCGTGGGCCTTGGCCGTGTCCTGGCGGTTGGGGCTTCCGAAGCCGATGTGCGTCCGGCAGGCGATGAGAGAAGGCCGCTTCGTCTCGGCCCGGGCCGCCCAGAGGGCCGCCTCGACGGCGGCCATGTCGTGGCCGTCGACCCGCTGGACGTGCCAGCCGTAAGCCTCAAAACGTCGGAGGACGTCTTCCGTGAAGGTCAGGTCCGTCGGGCCGTCGATGGTGATCCGGTTGTCGTCATACAAGACGATCAGCTTCCCCAGGCCCAGATGACCGGCCAGGGCGCAGGCCTCATGGGAGATGCCCTCCATGAGGTCCCCGTCGCTGGCGATGACGTATGTATAGTGGTCCACGATGGGAAAACCGGGTCGGTTGAAGCGTTCGGCCAGCCAACGTTCGGCGATGGCCATCCCGACGGCGTTGGCGATGCCCTGGCCGAGGGGGCCCGTCGTCGTCTCGACGCCCGGCGTCAGGCCGTACTCGGGATGGCCCGGCGTCTTGCTCTCCCACTGACGGAAGGCCCGCAGGTCGTCCAGCGTCACGTCATATCCCGTCAGGAAGAGCAGAGCATACAGGAGCATGCTCCCGTGGCCCGCCGACAGGACGAACCGGTCCCGGTCCGGCCAGGTCGGGTCCTTTGGGTTGTGCTTGAGGAATTTCGTCCACAGGACGACGGCGGCATCGGCCATGCCCATCGGCATGCCGGGATGGCCGGAGTTGGCCTTCTGGACGGCGTCCATCGCCAGACCCCGGACGACGTGGGCCGTCCGGCGGAGGAGGCTGTAGGATGCCGCCACGGCCTCGGCAGAGACCTCTTCGACAAACGGGCGGACGGGTAGACTCATCGCTCACTCCTTTCCCGGTGTCGCAAAAGCGATACGGTTTTCTCGGAACCGGAGGCGGCTCAGGGCGGCAATCGGCGGAGCGAAGGGCATACGGGAGAAGTCGGTGTAGACGCGAAGCATGTGGTAGGCCAGCAGTAGCTGGGTCAGGGCCAGGGGATGGCTGTGACGCACCTGCAAGAGGTCCTGATAGTTGCCGAGCCGCTCCTCCTCGACGGGCGACAGGTCCGGCAGGTGGCTCCAGATGGCCTCGGCCAGCTCGTGGGCGTGTTCAGAAGCGACAGCTCCGTCGATCTCGAGGATGTCGACGGGCCGGCCGTTGTCCCGGCCCAGCGTGAGGCGAATGCCCGGAGGCGCTTCCCCGTTGTACAGGTAGCTCAGGTCGGGATGGGGAATGGTCGGCCGCAGGATGACCTGGACGTTCAGGACGGGACCGGCCTCCTCAGGGGCGACGCCGGGGGGCGGATAGAATCGGACGACGATGTCGGCGTATTCCCGTTGGGGCCGGATGAAGGCGGCCGAGTCGGGTTCCCGCCGCTCGAGCTCCTTCAGGACCTGCTCGACGGTGTAGCCCCGCTCGGTCGTGTCCCGCTTGATCTTCCAGGCCCGCCGCAGGTCCTCCGGCGGGTCCAGGTACACCTTCACGTCGTAAAACTGCCGCAGGACTGGTGTATAGTAACCCAGCAGGCCCTCGACGATGACGAAATCCCGAGGCTGGACATACTCGGGCCGAACGAGCGAGCCCGTCGAGTGGTCATAAACGGGCTTCAGGACGGGCTGGCCGTAGTGAAGCCGCTCCATGTGGAGTTCCATGATGTCGATGTAGTTGCAGTCCGGATGGAGGGGCGTGATGTTTAGACGCGCCCGCTCCCGGCGGTCGTACTTGTGGTAGTCGTCGGTACACACGACGGTCACCCGCTCGGGGCCTAAGATGGTCATCAACCCTTGGGCGATGGTCGTCTTCCCGGCGGCGCTATCGCCGACGATGCCCAACACGATGGGACGGGGAGGTTTCGTCATAGATGGCCTCCACGGTGGATGCTGGATAGGGACGGAATGACGGCTCATAGCTCATGGCCCCATGACCCATGCCCCATGCCCCATGAGCCATGAGCCAATAGGGGCCACGCGCCATCCATCACCCTATCGACCGGGACCCCCATCGGGGTTCGAGGATGGCTTGGATTCGGGCGTCCATCTGATCCTGGAAGTTGGCGAAGTCACCGACGGCCAGGAGGCTGTACAGCGTGTCCAAGGCGACCCGCCGCGTCAGAGGAGAATCCAGGTCCGGGAGCTTGCTCTTGCGGAGTTCCTTCCATTCGGCCGCCGTCGGCGCATAGAAGAAGTCGCCAAAGCCCGCCTCGTCGAAACGCCGGTAGAGGCCCTCGCCGTCCAGACCGTCGAAGTCCGGGGCCGACCGGAGTTCGACGAGAAACTCGATGAACTCGGGCTCGACCTCCCAAAGGCGCCGGATACGCTCGAAGCCGCCGACCTTCTCGACGACCTCCGAGGGGAGGGCCCGCACGGACTCCGTGAAGTCCATCTCCTGGCAGTCACGAATAGTCTCCGGACCGACTTCCCGCTGGGTCAGGAAGTCCTTGAGGACCGAGTAGGGGACCGTATAGGCGTCACAGCCGGCCGTCAGGGCGATCGTCTGCCACCGCCGGACGCTGGCGGCCATGTTCAGCGTCCGGACCCCGAAGTCCTGCCGGAGCCGCCGCATGTGCCGCTGGGCCTCCAGGAGAACGTGCTCGCCGAGGAGGTCCGAACGGAGACCCTGATTCAGACGGCCCAGGAAGATGTTCGTCCGATGCGGGTTCGCCAGGAGGGCGGCGGCGACGACCTGGCGGGCCGAGAAGGTGGCGGTGAAATTCACCGCCACCCCCTCGCGTTCCAGGTCCCGAGCGATCAAGAGGGCATGCGGATGGTCCGGTGTAAAGGCGACCTTCACGAGGGCTCCCGGGACGGCCCGACTCAAACAACGGGCCACCCGCCGGGAGGCGACCGGGTCCGGTGCCAACGCCGTATGAAGTTCCAGACTGATGTGCCAGGTCCGACCCGCCCCGAAGCGGTCGATGACCTCCCAGGCCAACCGCCCGTTCAGGATGCTGTAAACGAGAACGGTCGTTTCCTCAAGGGTCAAGTCTGGGTCCGCCTCCCGCAAGCGCCGGGCCCAGGCGATGACGCCGTCCGTCTCGTCGGCGCTCAAGAGGCGATTCAGGACTTTTTCGATGAGGGGCTGATTCGTCGTGTTTCCGTCGATTTCCTGGTATATATGAATGGCTTCGCCGTCCGCTTGGGCGACCAGGAGGTCCTGGAGTTCGACGGGGTCCGCCGTGTCGGCATAGATGTGGACCGTCCCGCAGTCCCGGACGGCCTTCAGGAGAGGCTGGACGACCCATCGGACGGGCTTCGACCACGACGCCCGGCCCCGAGCCATCCGGATGAGGTCGACGACGGTCACGTCCGACCGTCCGGCCGTCCTTACGTCAGAAGCTACTGCGGTCACGCGCTTCATAGCGCCTCCCGTGGAGCCCGCCCACCGCCAGGGCCTCGGCGCCCTCGACGATGGACGCCCTGGATGTCGGCACCCCTATGCTGAGGCCCCGCCATCGGGAAAACCACGGGCAAAGGGACGGGACGGCCCCCGCCGGAAGGGGGAGCCGGGCCCCTGGTCATTCGGCCAGGGGCCCGGCGGGCATGGCGGCGCTTGGGATACGGCGAACGGCGAGGCATTTGTCCTTATCGGACCCCGTCCCGCCGTCCCGTGAAAGTAGCGACCCCGCTCGTGCGAGCGGGGCTCTCTGCCGACCGGCCCATGGGCCGAATGCCCGATCCTGGGACCCGGGACGTGCATCCTGCGTCCATCATCCCGGAGGGTCGTCATGAGGACGGAAGCCGGGGTCGATCATCGGACGGCCGTCCTGTGGGCCGTCGTGATGAGCGCCTTCCTGACGCCGTTCATCGGTTCGTCGGTCAACGTGGCCCTGCCGGCCATCGGGCGGGAGTTCCACATGAGCGCCGTCGCCCTGAGCTGGGTCGCCACGGCGTTCTTGCTCTCGGCGGCGGCCCTGCTGGTCCCGGTCGGTCGGCTGGCCGACATCTACGGTCGGCGGCGGCTGTTTCTATGGGGCGTCCTCGTGCACACGGCGGCCTCAGTAGCGTCGGTCGCCGCCCCGTCGGGGAGTCTGCTGATCGGGCTTCGGGCCGTGCAGGGCCTGGGGAGCGCCCTGATCTTTGCGACGGGGATCGCCATCCTGACGTCCGTCTTTGCCGGACCCGAACGGGGTCGGGTCCTGGGCTACCACGTGGCGTCCGTCTATACGGGCCTTTCGGTCGGACCTCTCGTCGGGGGCCTCCTGACCCAGGCGTGGGGCTGGCGGTCGATCTTCCTGGCGCCCGTGCCCATCGGGTTGGGGGCGGCGGCCCTGATCGGATGGCGGCTCCGGGGCGACTGGGCTGGGGCCCGGGGGGAACGCTTCGACGTCCTGGGCGCACTCCTGTACACGGGCTCGCTGACGGGCTTTCTGTACGGCCTGGCCCGGCTTCCCGGACTGGAAGGGGCCAGCCTCATGGGCCTGGGCCTCGGCGGCCTGGCCGCCTTTGGTCTCTGGGAGCTTCGACATGACAGCCCCGTCCTGGACGTGCGGCTCTTGGGGACGAACCGGGCCTTTCTGTTTTCGAACCTGGCGGCCCTGATCCACTACAGCGCCACGTTCGCCGTCGTCTTCCTGATGAGCCTGTATCTTCAGGGGGTCCAGGGCCTGACGCCGGCGCACGCCGGGGCCGTGCTGGTCGTCCAGCCGGTCCTGCAGGCCGTCGTCTCTCCGTGGGCGGGTCGGCTGTCCGATCGAGTCGCCCCCGGCGTGGTCGCTTCCGTCGGGATGAGCCTCTCGGCGGCGGGCCTCTTCCTGCTGGCGTGGCTGGGGCCGACGACGCCGATGGCCCTGGTCGTCGGGGGCCTCGGGCTTTTGGGGTGCGGCTTTGGGCTCTTTTCGGCGCCCAATACGAACGCCGTCATGCAGTCCGTCGAACGCCGCTACTACGGGGTGGCCTCCGGGACGCTGGGGACGATGCGCCTCGTCGGGCAGGCCCTGAGCATGGGGATCGTGACCTTCCTGCTGACCCTGTACATGGGGACGGCTCGGTTGAACCCCGGGCACACCGCCCGGTTCATCGAGGCCCTGCGGTCGGCCTTTCTCGTCTTCACGGGATTGTGTATCCTGGGGATCGGGGCCTCCCTGGCGCGGGGGAAGGCCGGGCAGTAGCCGGCGCCCGATGCCGGGACACCCAATCCCCCAACACCGAGTCCATCATGAAGGGTCAGCCGCCGCTGTTTTCGTCGCCGCCGCCCGAGGGCGGCGGGTCGGGTCCGTCTCGTCCGTCCTCGGAGGCGGGTCCCGTTCGGCACCTGGTCCTCATCGACGGCAGTGGGTTCGTCTACCGGGCGTTCCATGCCCTCCCGCGGCTGACGACCCGGACGGGCCTGCCGACGCACGCCGTCTACGGCTTCGTCCAGATGATCAACAAGGTCCTCAAGGAGTTCGCCCCCGACGCCATCGCCGTCGTCCTGGACGCCCCGGGACCGACCTTCCGGCACGCCTTGTTCCAGGACTACAAAAAGAGCCGGCCCCCGATGCCGCCGGACCTGCAGGTCCAGTGGCCGTACATTCGGAAAATCTGTGAGGCCCTCGGGATTCCCATCCTCGAGATGGAGGGCTTCGAGGCCGACGACCTCATCGCCAGCCTCGCCCGGCAGGCCGCCGAGGAGGGTCTCCGGGTCACCGTCGTCACGTCCGACAAGGACATGCTCCAACTCGTCAGCGACCGCATCGAGGTCTTCCACCCCCAACGGGACAGGGTCTACACGCCCGAGGCGGTCCAGCAGGAATACGGCCTGCGGCCCGACCAGATCCCGGACTACCTGGCCCTCGTCGGCGACCCCATCGACGACGTCCCCGGCGTCAAGGGCATCGGCGAAAAGTCCGCCCGGGAGCTGATTCAACAGTTTGGCTCCCTGGAGGCTCTCTACAAGAATCTCGACCGCGTGCCGGCCCGCTACCGGAGCCGCCTCGAGCAGGGCCTCGCGATGGCCCAGTTGAGCAAACAGCTCGTCGAGCTGGCGCATACGGCCCCCATCACGATGGACTGGTCAAAGCTTCGCCGGCAGAATCCCCAGATGACGACCGTCGTCGGCCTCTTGCGGGAACTGGAGTTCTTCAGCCTGATGACGGACTTCCTGCAAGACATTCACGACCGCCGCCCCCGCTACCGGCTCGTGGACGCCGAGACGCTGGCCCGGGAGTGGTCCGCCTGGCTTCAGGCCATTCGCGCCCAGGGCCGGGTCGCCTTCGGCTATCTCTGGGACGGACCCCATCCGGTCCGTGGAGAGTGGCGGGCCCTGGCGATGGCCTGGACGCCCCATGAGGCCGTCGTCCTCGACCTGACGGACCCGGCCGTCCGGACCCGTCTCCGACGGTGCCTGCCGGACGTCCTCACGGCCGGCGACGTCCGAAAGGTCGCCCACGGCTGGAAGGACCTCATGATCGGCCTCCGCCGCCTGGACTTGGACGTCGGCCCGCCGTGGGACGACCCCATGCTGATGTCCTACGTCCTGGACCCCTCAGGCGGTCGGCACGACCTCTACCGCCTGGCCCAGGAATGGCTCCTGTACCGGATGATCGACCCAGACGTCGTCCGGCAGGTCGCCGCCGATTGGCCGACCGTGACGCCCGAGACCCGCACCGACGTCGTCGGCGAGATGGCCGACATCGCCCTTCAGGTCACCCGGGCCCTCCAGGACGAACTCGACAAGTCTGCCCACGACGGGCCCCGGTCGGTCTACGAGACGGTCGAGCGCCCCCTCGTCCCCGTCTTGGCGGACATGGAGTGGTGGGGCATTAAGGTCGACGTCTCGAAGCTCCGCCGCTTGGCCCACGAGATCTCCGAGACGGTCCACGAGTTCCAGGAGCGCATCTTCCAAATCGTCGGCTTCCGCTTCAACCTGAACTCCCAGAAACAGCTCGCCCAGGTTTTATTTGAACACTTGGGCCTCCAGCCGGGCCGTCGGACGCCCAAGACGCGTCATTACTCGACCCGGGCCGACGTCCTGGAGGAGCTCGCCCAGCACCACGAGGTCCCGCGCCTCATCCTGACATACCGGAACCTGGCGAAGCTGAAATCGACCTTCGTGGACGCCCTCCTGACCTGGGCCGACCCCCGGACCCATCGGGTCCATACCCGGTTCCACCAGGCCGTCACCTCGACGGGCCGCCTGAGCAGTAGCGACCCGAACCTCCAGAACATTCCCATCCGGGACGACCTGGGGAAGGCGATCCGGTCGAGCTTCATCGCCGAGGACGGATGGGCCCTACTCATCGCCGATTACTCCCAGATCGAACTCCGCATCCTGGCCCACATGAGCGGCGACGAGGGCCTCGTCGAGGCCTTCCGCCGGGGCGAGGACGTCCACACCCGGACGGCCGCCGAGGTCCTCGGCCTGTCGCCGGACCGGGTCACGGAGCGGGAGCGCCGCCTGGCGAAGGTCGTCAACTACGGGATCGTGTACGGCCTGAGCGCTTACGGTCTGGCCCAGCAGACAGGGATGTCCCAGGAAGAGGCCCAGGAATTCATTCGACGCTACTTCGAGCGGTATCCGGCCGTCCGGGCCTTCCTGGACCGGACCCTCGAGGAGGGCCGCCGGCGGGGCTACGTCGAGACCCTCTTCGGCCGCCGGTGCTACATCCCGGAACTCAACAGCCCGGACCCCCAGGTCCGCCAGGCCGCCGAACGGCAGGCCGTCAACATGCCGATTCAGGGGACGGCCGCCGACCTGATGAAGCGGGCGATGGTCCGGATCTGGGAGGCCTTCCGGCGGGAGGGCCGCCGAAGCCGCATCTTGCTTCAGGTTCACGACGAACTCGTCGTCGAGGTCCCCGACGACGAGCGGGCGGCCGTCGTCGAGACGGTCCGGAGCCTCATGGAGACGGTCTACCCCCTGCGAGTCCCCTTGGCCGTTAGCGTCACCGTCCGCCGGGACTGGGCGAAGGAATAAGGGCGGGGGTCGGGTGTTAGGCTTCGGACCCGACGCCCTCGGCCGCCTCCATCGCACCCACCCCCCGGTATTCCCCCAGCCTCACCCCTTGACTGCTTATTACTTTCAGGGCAATCCGGCAGTTCGGGAATTCGGGAAGGCCGTTCGAAGGCCGACGTAGAAGGCACGGGGGGCATGTCGCGTTCCAAGTCCCCACGTCTCCCTGAAGCTTTCCCGACTCTTCGCCGCATGGGCTCATGGCTCATAGCTGATGGCTCATGGGACTATGAGCCATGACCCATGAGCTATGAGCCAACATGAGCCAGTGCGGCTATGAACCATAAATCACGCTGGCTCGTCCCTCCGTCACTTTGATACGACGGGGATGGGCGACGTCGTGACCCATGTGGACCGTCACCAGTCGGGTCGATTCCTCGGGACGGTCATGATCTGGTGTCTTGCATCCCGCATCTTGTATCTTGTATCTTGCATCTGCATCTCGATGGTCCCGCACGACGGGGGTGGCCGTGGCGCAGGCCCCGACTCGATGGACGCCGCCGGTGGGCTTTGTATGGCTGGACGGTGCCCAGCCCCACCTGGGTTCCCATCGGTCCTTCTGGGCCGTCGACCCCCTGGACACGGTGACGGACCCGTCGGCCCTGAAACGGTACGCCGGCCGATTCTTCCTCATCGGCTACCTCGGGTATACCCTCCGGGGTTACTGGGAGCGCCTCCCGGTCCCGTATGACCCCCCGTTGGGCTTTCCGCCGATGTGGATGGGCGTCTACGACCGGGTCTGGGTCCGCGAAGGCGAGGCCCTCTGGGAATGGCGCGCCGACGGCCGCCGACAGGAGGTCGCCTCGCTTCCCTTCCCGCCGCCGACCCCCGGGGGCCGTCTCCGATTCCGTCGCTGTACGGTCGACCGGGCGACCTACGTCGCCGACATCGAGTGGATCCGGGCCCAGATCCGGGCCGGCGAGTTCTATCAGGCCAACTACACGGTCGGCATCGAGCTGGAGCTGGCGGCGCCGCCCTATGAACTTTACGGACGTCTTCGGATGAAACAGCCGACGGCTTACGGGGCCTACCTGCAGGTCGATGCCCGTCGGGCCGTCCTCTCGATGTCGCCCGAGCTGTTCCTCCGTTGGGACCATCCCCATTTGATGACGGCGCCGATGAAGGGGACCCGCCCCCGGGGTCGGACGCCCGAGGAAGACCAAGCGCTTTACGAAGAACTCCGGACGTCCCGCAAGGACCGGGCCGAGAACCTGATGATCGTCGACCTCATGCGGAACGACCTCGGCCGGGTCGCCCGCCCGGGCACGGTTCGCGTCCCCGAGCTGTTTCGGGTCGAGCCCTATCCGACCGTCTGGCAGATGATCTCCATCGTGACGGCCGAGGCCCGGGCCGACGTGACCCTGACGGACCTCCTGCGGGCGACTTTCCCGCCGGGTTCGGTCACGGGCGCCCCCAAGATTCGGGCGATGGAGCTCCTGGCCGAACGGGAGAAGGCCGAACGCGGCGTCTACTGTGGGGCCATCGGGATCGTCTTCCCGGGACGGTCGGCCGTCTTCAACGTGGCCATCCGGACGCTGGTGACCTGCGACGACCGGGGCTGGTACGGGACCGGCGGCGGCATCACCATCGACTCGGACCCCGAGCGGGAGTGGGACGAGGTCTTCTGGAAGACCCGCTTTCTGTGGGATGACCCCGAATGGCGCCGCGTATGGACGCTGGCCCACTCGTGAACCTGACCCTGCGGTACGGGGAGGGCCTCTTCGAGACCCTGCTGGTCCGACCCGGCCGTCGTCCCGTCCTGTGGCCCTATCACCGGGAGCGCATGACGGCCGCCGCCCGCCATTTGGGCTACCCTCTCGGGCCCGACCGCTTGGACCGCTACCTCCAGCGATGCCTCCGTCGAATGGACCCCGACCGACCCTACCGACTCCGCATTCAGGCCGTCGTGTACGGCGACCCCCAGCCCCGGCGGGTCCGGCTCGTCGCCGAGGCCCAGCCTTTGCCGACGGAGCCGCCGACGTGGCAGGCCCTCCGCCTCCAGGTCCAGACCTTCCCCGGATGGGTCCGATGGCCGTGGAAGACGTGCGACTACCTGTGGTTTCACTGGGCATGGCGGCGGGCCGTCGAAGCCGGGTTCGACGATGCCCTGCTCGTCAACCGGGCGGGCCGGCCCTTCTCCCTCGGCCGGGCCAACCTCTGGGTCGCCCGGGGGACGACTTTGTGGACACCGCCCCTCTCGGAGGGCGCCCTCGCGGGTACGCTCCGACGGTTCCTCCTGACCCATTTGCCCGCCCTGGGCTGGCAGGTCCGGGTCCGCCCCCTCGAGTGGGACGACCTCGAGCGAGCGGACTTCGTGATGGCGACCAACAGCGTGCGTCTCCTCATGCCCGTCGGGTCCGTCGCGGGCGTCGGGACCTGGGACGACAGAGGCCGTCTCCGGACCCTGTGGGACCGCCTCGGGCCGAGGCTGTTTTGACAAAGCCGTTCGGTTGGTGAAAACCCGCATGGATTCGGCTTCTTCGACCCTTCGGGAAGGACGGTTTTTCAAGCTTTGGCAGATAGGCAGTTCGGCAGATGGGCAGATGGTCCCAAAAGCCCTGGGGCCGATCCTTGCCCACCCGGCTTCTATCTGCCTATCTGCCGACCTGCCCATCGGCCGGATGCTTGAAAAACCGTGCTTCCCGGGGGATGGGAAAGGTTGTTCCGACGCCATTTTCACGAACCGAACGGCTCTGTCAAGAAATGTAGGATATCACGTGTCCTCGACCTTTACGATTTCGCCGCCCAGGACCTGGAGGTAGCGCTGGACGTCGGGGTCCGATTCGACGGCCTGGCGGGCTTCCGACCGGGCGTCGGACGGCGGCGCTTCCGTCGCCGTTTCGCCGGCCGCCGGCTTGAACTCGATGCGGTAGACCCGACCGAGGCGGTCGTGCATGGCCTGCCGCAGGGCGGTCATCCGCTCGGCCAGCGTCGTCTCGGCGACCGTCTTCCAGGCCAGGGGCATCGTCAGGTAGATACAGCCGGCCGCCTCGTCGACCTGCCAGCCCTGGACGTGCGTAAAGAGCAGGGCGAACTCCTTTTGGGACCGGAGCCACTCGATGAAGTCGTCCACGGTGTGGGCGGCCCCCGTCGGCGGCGGGGCCGACGGCGCCAGGGGTGTCAGGCCGGCCCTCGGCGGGCGGGTCGCCGACGTCGGTGGGGGGGAGGTCGGCTCGGCTTCTCCGGGCGGCGGCTGAATCGGCACGGCCGGAGCTTCCGGGCTCCACTGCCAGGGCCGGCCCTGGACCCAGGCGTCCAGGAGCTTTTCGAGCTCGACAAGCCGGGGGAGCTGGCAGATGCGGGCCAGGGTCATCTCGGCCTGCAGGAGAGGGAGCTCGCTGTACCGCAGACGCTCGGCGCATTCCAGGAGTTGCTGACAGATGCGGAGGACGTCCTCCTCTCGGAGGACCGGCAGGAGCTCGTCGATCAAGGCCTGCGTGTCCTTGTCCCGGGCGACGGCGACGGGCTCGTCGGTCTTAAAGCGGGCCCACAGGAGGGTCCGGAAGAAGGCCAACAGGTCGTCGATGACGTTCTTCAGGTCGTAGCCCTCCCGGATGAGTTCGTGGAAGTAGGTCAGGGCCTCACCCGTCTGGCCAAGGGCCAGCCACCGGGCCAGACGCAGGACCTTGGCCGGCTCGGCGAGGCCCAGGATCTCGGCCACGGCCGTCGCCGTGATGGGACCGTCGGCATACGTCCGGGCCTGGTCCAGCAGGCTGATGGCGTCCCGGAGCGACCCGTCGGCGGCCCGGGCGAGGAGCCGAAGTGCCTCGGCCTCGGCCTCGATCCCCTCGGTGTCGCAGATGAAGATGAGCCGCCGGTAGATGTCGTCCTCGTTGATACGGTGAAACTCCATCTGCTGACAGCGGCTGACGATCGTGAGGGGGACCTTCCGGAACTCCGTCGTCGCCAGGACGAAGACGACGTGGGGCGGCGGCTCCTCGAGGGTCTTCAGGAGGGCGTTGAAGGCCTCCTGCGTCAGCATGTGAACTTCGTCGATGATGACGACCTTGTAACGGCCGCGGAGAGGGCGGTAGCGCAGGATCTCCTGGAGGTTGCGGATCTCGTTGATTCCCCGGTTGGAGGCCCCGTCGATCTCCAAGACGTCAGGCGAACGGCCCTGGGCGATCTCGACGCAGGCGACGCACGTCTGGCAGGGCTGAACCGTCGGGCCCCGCTCGCAGTTCAGCGACTTGGCCAGGATGCGGGCCAGGCTCGTCTTACCGGCTCCCCGAGGACCCGAGAAGAGGTAACACTGGGCGACCCGGCCCTTCTCGACGGCGTGCTTGAGCGTCTGAACGACATGCCGCTGGCCGATGACCTGGTCAAAGGACTGGGGCCGCCATCGGAGCGCCAGCGACATCGTGGTCGGAACGCTCGCCAAGGCCCGAACTCCTGAGGGGATGCAAGATACGGGATACGAGATTCTACGGCGAATGGCGAATAGTAAGTAGAAGCAGTCTTAACAGAGCCGTTCGGTTCGTGAGAATGGCGTCAGGATAACCTTTCCCATCCCCCGGGAAGCACGGTTTTTCAAGCATCCGGCCGATGGGCAGGTCGGCAGATAGGCAGATAGAAGCCGGGTGGGCAAGGATCAGCCCCAGGGCTTTTGGGACCATCTGCCCATCTGCCGAACTGCCTATCTGCCAAAGCTTGAAAACCGTCCTCCCCGAAGGGTCGGAAAAGCCGAATCCATGCGGGTTTTCACCAACCGAACGGCTCTGTTTAGTCCGGGACCCACCCACCGACGCCGGCAAGGGGGTACAGGCGCCCCCGCGGCGCATGCCGGACACCGCTTACCGTTGCTCCCTTCCGGGCCTGGCGGGGTTCGCGGGCCGCCATCGCACGGGACCCATACCCCCGGGCCGACGCCGTGGCGGAGAGGGTGGGATTTGAACCCACGACCCGCCTTGCGGCGGGTACACGGTTTCCAGCCGTGCTCCTTCGACCGCTCGGACACCTCTCCGGCGGGTCCGCTTGAAATTATAGGCGCTCCCCGCTACCGTGTCGAACGAACCGCATCCCTTGGATTCCCCTTATCATAGCCGTTCAGCTCGTGAGAATGGTATCGAGACGGCCTTTCCCACCGCCCGAAACCAAGGGCGAATGGCGAATGGGGGCCTATCCTGCCGACCTGCCCATCTGCCTATTTGCCGACTGCCGACCTGCCGACGGCCCATCGGCCGAATGCTTGAAAAATCGTCTTTCTCGAAGGGTCGGAAAAGCCGAATCCATCAGGATTCTCACGAACCGAACGACTTTGTTATGTTGCTCGTCGGCCTGGAACGTCCGGACCGGTGGGAACCCCTGATCCGGGGCCGCCGCGTGGCCCTCCTCAGCCATCCGGCCGCCGTCGACCGTCACGGTCGGATGGCCCTCGACTATCTCCGGGCCGAAGACGGCTGGCGGCTCGTCGCCCTCTGGGGCGCCGAACACGGCTTCTGGGGCGTCTTCCAGGACATGGAGACCGTCGGCGACGTCCCTGACCCCTGGGTCGGCCGGCCCGTCTACAGCCTGTATCAGGTCGGCCGCCTCCGACCGCCGGAAGCATGGCTTCGGGACGTAGACGCCGTCGTCTTCGACATGCAGGACGTCGGAAGCCGCTACTACACGTTCATCTCGACGCTCGCCCACGTCCTCGACGCCGTCGCCGGGACTGACTGCCGGGTCGTCGTCCTCGACCGACCGAACCCCCTCGGGGGGATGGTCGTCGAGGGTCCCGTCCTCGAGCCGGCCTACCGGTCGTTCGTCGGCACTCATGCCGTCCCCGTCCGGCACGGCCTGACGGTCGGCGAGTTCGCCCGCCTGTATGTGACCGAGCGGGGCTTGGCGGTCGACCTCCACGTCGTGCGGCTTCGGGGCTGGCGGCGCCGGTTCTTGTGGCCCGACACGGGCCGCCGCTGGGTGAACCCTTCCCCCAACATGCCCCAGTGGACGACGGCCCTCGTGTATCCCGGGATGTGTCTGCTCGAGGGGACGAACGTCTCGGAGGGCCGGGGGACGACTCGCCCCTTTGAGCAGTTCGGGGCGCCCTGGGTCCATCCCTTGGAGCTGGCGAAGGCCCTCAATGACCTCGGCCTGCCGGGCGTGCGATTCCAGCCGACGGCCTTCCGACCCCAGTTTCATAAGTATGCGGGTCAGGTCTGCGGGGGCGCCTTCGTCCATGTGACGGACGTCCGACGGTTTCGGCCCTTCCGGACGGGCGTCGCCGTCGTCGCCACGCTTCGGTGGATGTACCCTGAGACCTTCCGATGGCGGACCGAGCCATATGAATTTGTCTCAGACCGTCTGGCCTTCGACCTCCTGTGCGGGACGTCAGCCATCCGAGAAACCATCGAGGTCCTCCCGGACGTCCCGAGCCGGCCGTCCGGAGATCGCCTGGTCGTCGCTCAGAGGACGGCCCCGACTTCTTCAGTCCTCTCGCCCCGTCGGGGAGAGGGCCGGCGTGGGGAGACGGCCGGTCGGCCATCTATCGAAGCCGGGTCCGCCGACCCGTTCGCCCTCCTGTGGACCTTACTCTACCGGTACGACCGCCAAGCCCGCCGCTGGCGGTCCCGTAGCCGCGCCTTCTGGCTCTACCCCCCGTAAGTGGTCGGAATGCCCTCTAACAGAGCCGTTCGGTTGGTGAAAATCCGCATGGATTCGGCTTTTCCGACCCTTCGGGAAGGACGGTTTTCAAGCTTTGGCAGATAGGCAGTTCGGCAGATGGGCAGATGGTCCCAAAAGCCCCGGGGCTGATCCTTGCCCACCCGGCTTCTATCTGCCTATCTGCCGACCTGCCCATCTGCCGGATGCTTGAAAAACCGTGCTTCCCGGGCGTTGGGAAAGGTTGTTCTGACGCCATTCTCACGAACCGAACGGCTCTAATAAGGGACATCTTCGTACGTCCATCTTGCGACTCTGGAGTCATATCCAGTACTCTGAGAGGCGACCCGGCGGTCGCCCTCACCTCTCACGAAGAACCCCTGACAAAGCCCTTCTCCCTGTGGGAGAGGGTAGGGTGAGGGGTCCTCTCCCACGGGGAGAGAGCCTCCTCGTGCAGGGAGAGAGGCGGGCGAGCCGCCCCAAGGTGGAGGCGCGGGGGCGGAAAAAGTTCGGAGGGCGTCCATGAGGCTGAGTTGGGAGGTCCTCATCGGCGTGGGTCTCTGGGTCGGGAGCGTCCTGGGGGTTCTGGGTTTCGCTTGTTCGGAGGCGGCCTCGACCCTTCGGTCGGGGCGGGTCCACGTCGAAGGGGAGTCTATCATGGGCGTTCAGTACCGTAAGGACGTGACCATCGTGAGGACGACGGACGGGGACTACTGGGTCCACTACGTGTGTGAACCCCGGGCTGGGTTTGAGGACCGATGCCCGTGCCGGGAGGTCGTCCGACGGGTCGGGGCCTCTGTCGTAGAAGAGTTCGTCCGTCAGGTCCAGGCCTTACGGGACGAAGGCGAGTCGGCCAAGTGCTGTGACCACCCGTGGACGGAGATCGAGTTCATCTTCGCCGACGACCACGCGGAGCGGCGCACGGTCGCCTTCGAGCCGATCGCCGTCGAGACCGTCCTCCAGCTGGAATGCCCGGAGGGGTGAGGACCCGGCCGTTCGGCGACTGGTGGACGGGGACGGCGGCTTTCCCATGAAGGGGAGATTCATAGCCCAGGCCCAAACGTACGAGGACTCGAGCGTGGACGGCCCGGGGTATAATGAAGGTGAGATCGTTCCATGGGGTAGCACATCATGGTCACTAAGACTCGCCTCACGGCGCAGGACCTTTGGCGACTGGGCGAAGGGGACGTCCGGCGGGAACTGGTCGACGGGGAGGTCATCGAGATGGCACCGGTCGGGGGCGTTCATGGGAAGGTCACTTTGAAGATGGCCCGTTATCTGGCGGAGTACGTAGAACGGCACGGGGGCGGCGAGGTACTCGTAGGAGATGTGGGCTTTGTGCTGAATCTCCCCCAGGACCCCGACCGGGTGCGGGCCCCCGATGTAGCGTTTGTCTCCAGCTCGAGATTGCCGGAAGGTCAAGTCCCGGTAGGCTTTTTCCGAGGTGCGCCCGACTTGGCCGTCGAGGTCCTTTCTCCGACGGACAACCCTTTGGACGTTCAACAGAAGATCCGGGATTACCTGGAGGCCGGTGCCCGCTTGGTCTGGGTCGTCGCGCCCCAGGTCAGGACGGTGACGGTCTATCGAGCGGATGGTTCGGCCCGTCTCCTGCGAGAGCCGGAGAGCCTCGACGGAGAAGACGTCTTACCGGGATTCCGGGTCCCCCTGGTCGAGCTATTCTCATGACCCGGGCTTATCCGGGACGTCGTGACGACGCCGGTCCAGACCCTTCCGCCCGGGCGACAGCCTCTTTTCAGGCCCCGTCCCGCCGCTTGTAAGACCGTATCTCCGAGGGGCCTCCCATCCGCCACCCCAGCCCCTTTCATCGAGGTGAACCGTTCGGTCAAACGACCTGGACGCTGTCGGGGCCGAAGAGGTCCCGGAGCTGGCGGAGCAGGTCCTCGTGGACCCGGACACGATGGGGGAGTCGGACGACGGCGGTAAACTTACCAGGCTTGCGGAGTTCCAGCTCGACGACCGTGGTCCCGGTGTACTCTTGGAAGAGGGCGGCCAGGCGATCTGGGGCCGAGGGCGGCGCTCCGACGAGGCGGACGGCGATCCGGAGCCGCTGGGCGAGCCGCTCCCGGGCCTGGGCCAGGGTCCAGACCTCTTGGGCCATGACCCGGCGGGTGCCTTCGTCGGCTTCCAAGACGCCGTCCAGGACGACGGGTAGGTCCTCCCGCAGGACGTCTTCCAGGGTCTCCAGCGTCTGGGGCGGGACCCAGACGTCGATGCCGCCGGTCAGGTCTTCCATGCGGAGCATAGCGTAGCGAACGCCCCGCTTGCTCTTCCGGATGTCGACGGACGTCAGGATACCGGCCAGTCGGACGGTCTTTCCGTCGAGGGCGACGTCGAGCTGTTCGACGTTCTGCTTGCGGTAGTGGGCGAGCTCGGCCTCGTAGCGTTCGCAGGGGTGGCCCGTCAGGTAGACGCCGAGGGCCTCCCGTTCGTACTGGAGCTTCTGGACGTCGTCCCACTCGGGTTTCGACGGGATGTCGTGGTTCACGACGGGGGTCGTGGCGACGCCCGGCAGGCCGGGCAGGCCCGCCAGGGGGACGGCCCGAGCCCGGCCGACGATGGCCTGCCGGGCCGCCCGGTCGAGGATGCCGTCGAGGGCCTCCATCAAGGCCCGCCGCGTATAGCCGAACTCGTCGAGGGCGCCGGCCTTGATGAGGGCCTCGATGGACCGACGGTTGACGGCCCGGGCGTCGACCGACTCGACGAAGTGGAGGAAGGACACGAAGCGGCCCGCCCGCTGACGGGCCTCCAGGATGGCCTGGACGACGGCCGGCCCGACGCCCTTGATGCCGGCCAGGCCGAATCGGATCGTCCGGTCGTCGATAATCGTGAAGTCGGCCTCGCTCTCGTTGATGCTGGGCGGCAGGACCCGAAGGCCCATCTCCCGACACTCCCGAAGGTACAGCGTGAGTTCGTCCTGGTGGTGCATGCGGTTGCTCAGGAGGGCCGCCATGTAATAGACAGGGTAGTAGACCTTCAGGTAGGCCGTCTGATAGGCGATCAAGGCGTAGGCGCAACTGTGGGACTTGTTGAAGGCGTATTCGGCGAACTTCTCGAGGGTCTCGAAGAGCCGCTCGGCCTTCTCCCGGGGCACGCCCCGGGCGACGGCGCCCTCGACGAAGCGGGGCCGGAGGCGGTCCATTTCGTCCCTTTTCTTCTTGGCCATCGCCCGGCGCATGTTGTCGGCCTCGGCCATCGTGAAGCCGGCGACCCCGGCGGCGATCTGCATGGCTTGTTCCTGGTACACGATGACGCCGTACGTCTCGGCCAAGATCGGTTCGAGCTCGGGCAGTTCGTACTCGATGGGCTTTCGGCCGTGACGGCGCTCGATGAAGTCGTCGAGCATCTGCATGGGGCCCGGCCGGAAGAGGGCGTTCAGGGCGATGAGGTCCTCGAAGCGCCGCGGCTTGAAGCGCCGGAGGAGGTCCTTCATGCCGCTACTCTCGAACTGGAAGATCCCGTTCGTCCGGCCCTCGCAGAAGAGGTCCATGACCTGGGGGTCGTCCAGGGGGATGCGGTGGATGTCGATCCGCCGGCCCGTCCGCCGCTCGATCCGCCGCAGGCAGTCGTCGATGATCGTCAGGTTCATGAGGCCCAGGAAGTCCATCTTGAGGAGGCCCAGGCGCTCGAGGCCGTTCATGTCGAACTGGGTCACGACGTCGCCTTCCTTGGAGCGGCAAAGCGGCACGTAGTCCAGGAGCCGCCCCGGGGCGATGACGATGCCCGCCGCGTGGGTCCCCGAGTTCTTGGCGATCCCCTCGAGGGCCCGGGCGTAGCGCAGAAGCTTCTGTTCCTCGGGGGCGCCCCGCTCGGCCAGTCGGCGAAGCTCCGGGTCGGTTTCTAAGACCCGCGCCAGCGTGACGCCCGGCCCCATCGGGACCATCTTGGCGATGCGGTCGACCCGGCCGAGGTCGATCCGCAGGACCCGGCCGACGTCCCGGATGGCCCCTCGAGCGGCCATCGTCTGGAAGGTGATGATCTGGGCGACGCTGTCGGCGCCGTACTTCTGGCGGACGTAGGCGATGACCTGGTCTCGCCGCTGGGCGCAGAAGTCCACGTCGATGTCGGGGAGCGTGATGCGGTCCGGGTTCAGGAAACGCTCAAACAGCAAGTCGTACTGCAGGGGGTCGATCTCCGTGATGCCCAGGGCGTAGGCGACCAGGCTCCCGGCCACAGACCCCCGGCCGGGCCCGACAGGGATGCCCTGGGCCTTGGCCCATCCGATGAAGTCGGCCACGATCAGGAAGTACCCCGCAAAGCCCATCCGACGGATCATTTCGATTTCGTAATCCAGTCGCTCGAAGTACCGTTCCAAAGGCCGTCGAAGCTGGCCGGCCGAGGCCTGCTCCCGCAGGTAGGGGAGACGCTCCGTCTCGAAGCGGCGGCGGACCTCCTTCTCAAAGTACGTGTCGACCGTCTCGCCGGGCGGGACCGGAAAGTGGGGAAGCTTGTAAGCCTTGGGCGGCAGACGGACCTGACAGCGCTCGGCGATCGCCAGGGTCATGTCGAGGGCACCTTCGATCTCGGCCGGCGTCATCGGTACGTGGTACTGCTCGACCATTTGGTGAAAGGTCTCGGCCATCTCCAGCCGGCTCTTCAGGTAGAACTCCGGCGTCTTGAACCCCAGGGGGACGGGCTCGGGGACCGGCGTGTTCGTCTGGATGCGAATACGAATTTCCTGAAGTTCGTGGTCCGAACGGCGGATGTAGTGGGCGTCATTCGTGATGACGAGGGGCACCCCCGTCCGGCGGGCCAGCTCCAACAGCCGCGCATTCAGGTAGAGGTCGTCCTCTAAGCCGTGGAACTGAATCTCAAGGAAGAAGTTGTCCCGCCCGAAGATGGACTGGTACGACTCCACAAGACGGACGGCCTCTTCCATCGAGCCGCCCTGGAGGAGACACTGAGCGATCTCCCCCTGGAGGCATCCGCTGAGGCCGATGAGGCCCCGGGCGTGAGCCTGAAGCAAAGCCTTGTCGATGCGGGGCCGATGGTAGAAACCCTCCAGGAAGGCCAGCGAAGAGAGAAGGAGCAGATTCCGCCAGCCCGTCTCGTCTTGGGCCAGGACGGTCAGGTGGAAGTACTTCGGCTCCCGGCCTTCGCCGGCTCCGGGCGCTCGTTCCCGCCGGTCTCCCGGGGCGACGTAAAACTCACAGCCCGGAATGCCCCGGATTCCGGCTTGCTCACAGGCCTCCAAGAACTCGATCATCCCGTGGAGGTTCCCGTGGTCCGTCAGGGCGACGGCCGGCTGGCCCATCTCGGCGACCCGCCGGACCAGGAGGGGAATCGGGCACAGGCCGTCTTGGAAGCTGTAGTCTGAATGGACATGCAGGTGGACGAAACGGTCCATGTCGTCCCGCCATCCCGGGTTTGATTATAGACAGACCGGCGTCCCTGCCCAAGGCCGCCGTTCTGAGCCCTCTGGGGGAGGGGAAGAAGAAGCCCCCTCATCGGAGGCCCAGGAGCGACTTGACCAGGTCCGTAAAGGTCGGATTCATGACCGTCAGGAGGATCAGTAAAAGGATCAAAGTAAAGTTCATCTTCTGATTCAGGCGGTCGATCTGAGCCTGGAGGCTGGACTGGAGCTGGTCAGTCCGAGCTTGGAAGTCAGACCGCAGGCGGTCGATCTGGGCCTGGAGGCTGGACTGGAGCTGGTCGGTCCGAGCTTGGAAGTCAGACCGCAGGCGGTCGATCTGAGCCTGGAGGCTGGACTGGAGTTGGTCGGTCCGGGCTTGGAAGTCGGACCGCAGGCGGTCGATCTGAGCCTGGAGGCTGGACTGGACCTGATCCGTCCGAGCTTGCGATTCGGTCCGGAGTTGTCCGATCTGCCCCTGGACCTCGGCCAGCCGGGCCTGGAATTCGACCGACTGTTGGTCGATCCGACGGCGGACCTCGGCCAACTGGGCCTGGAATTCGGCCGACAGCTGTTCGATCCGATGGTGGACCTCGGCCAGCCGGGCCTGGAATTCGGCCGACTGTTGGTCGATCCGCCGGTGGACCTCGGCCAGCTCAGCCCGAAACTCGGCCGCCTGTTGTCCGATCTGTCCCTGGACCTCAGCCAGCCGGGCCTGGAATTCGGCCGACTGCTGTTCGATCCGCCGGTGGACCTCGGCCAACTCGGCTCGGAATTCGGCCGATTGCCGGTCGATCCGCCGGTAGACCTCGGCCAGCTCGGCCCGAAACTCGGCCCGCAAGGCCTCCATTTGGGTCAGAAAGACTTCCTTCGTGACCAGGCGGTCGAACAGCTCGTCTCGCAGGGCCGACAGCTTGACCGTTACGGTCGCCTCGACGGCGGTCTCCAGGCCGTGGACCAGCTTACGGGCCGGTTCTTTTCCCAAGGCGTCTTCCAGGGCCTCATAGACCTCCACGGGAATCCCCATAGGTCGCCTCCGCCGATCGGGGCCGGGCTTCTGTTTCGAAAGGGACCTGCAGGTCTCTTCCTCATTTTCCATGAGGTCCTGCGGACAGGCAAACCCGATGACGGGTTGACAGGGCCGTCAGCCTGTGAGAACCCCGATCGGCTCGACGCTTCGAAAAGGCGATTTTACAAGCAATCGTCTTGGACGTGCGGGCAGGTCGGCAGATGGGCCGACAGACCGGCTGTGATTCCGTGCTAAGGGTCGGAAGCGGCACAGGTTCCTTTCGTCTAATCGATGGGCGGCGGGACGAGGCGGTCGCCCTCTGCCAAGCCCGAGGCCACGACGACCCAGCGGTGGCCCACATAGGCAGGCCGGACGGCGACCCGTTCGGTCCCGGCCCGGCCGACCCGCCAGACCGAGTACGTCCCGGCCTCGGAACGGACCCACTCCCGGGGCACGGCCAGGGCCTCGCCCTGAAACGTCTGGATGCGGGCCTCGACGGTCATTCCGATGGGCCAGTCCAGGGGCTCGTCCGGCCGGATGCGGACCGTGCGGACCTTTCGGTCCGTCATTTCCTGAGGATTCTCGGTGAAGACCTGCTTCTTACCGAACGTCGGATAGAGCCAGGCGACCCGGCCGCGCCGGGCCTGCTCGGGATGGTTCTCCGGGAAGAAGACGGCCGGCTGACCGGGGGCCACGCGAAAGGCGTCCGTGTAATCGACCTCGACCTCGACGAATCGCTCGGTGTCGGCGATCCGCAGGATGGGGCGCAGCGCCTCGGGGTGGAGGGCATCCCCTTCGTAGGCCCACACCCGGAGGACCTGGCCGTCCCAGGGGGCCCGGAGACGGGTCTTGGCCAGGATCTCTTGGAGGTACGCCAGGCGGGCCTGGGCCTGGGCGACGGCCGCCTGCGCCTGTCGGAGGACTTCGGGACGGGGACCTCGGACGGTCTCCTCGTAAGCGGCCTGAGCCGCCTCATACTGTCGTCGAGCCTGCTCCCATCGGGTACGGGCCTCGTCGTATGCCTGACGCGACAGGATGCCCGCCCGCCAGAGGTCCTCGCTCCGGCGCCACTCGGACTCGGCCAGCTCCAGGGCCGCCCGGGCCGCCTCCATCTCGGCTTGCCGACGCTGGATTTCTTCAGGCCGGGCGCCGTGTTCCAGCTCCTGGAGCCGGGCCTCGGCCTGACGCAGGGCCGCCTCCGCCTCCTCCAGCTGGGCCCGGTACGTCGTATCGTCGATCTCGGCGAGGACGTCGCCGGCCCGGAACGTCTGGCCCTCCCGGACGTGAAGGGCCCGCAGGACGCCCGGAACTTCGGCGTACAGGTCGATCATCCGACCGGCCCGGACTTCGCCCGTCCCGTAAGCTTCGTCGGTGATCCACTGGCGGCGGACGACGTAAGTCCCGTTCCGCGTATGGGTCCCGGCCATCCAGAGGCCGGCCATCAGGAGGAGGGCAACGACGACACCGAGAGCGACAAGGCGGATTTTTCGGCCCGTCTCAGACATCCGTCCTCCATGTAGTAGACCTCGTCGGCCAGGGCCATGATCCGGTGGTCGTGGGTGACGACGACGGTCGCCATCCGACGCTCGTAGGTCACCGCCCGCAGGTGCTCGACGACGTGGTGGCCCGTGACAGAATCTAAGTTCGCCGTCGGCTCGTCGGCCAGCAAGATGAGGGGTTCGGCCACGATGGCCCGAGCGATGGCGACCCGCTGTTGCTCGCCGCCGCTCAGGTCCTTCGGATAGAAGTGCAAGCGGTCGGCCAAGCCGACCTGGGCCAGGGCCTCGGCGGCTCGCGCCCGAGCGACCCGGCCTCGGATGCCCCGCAGGTGCAGGGCGATCTCGACGTTCTCCAGGGCCGTCAGGGCCCGCAGGAGGTTGAACTGCTGGAAGATGAAGCCGATGTATTGCCGCCGGATGTACGGCAGATAGGCCTCGTCCCAGCGCTCGACCCGCTGGCCGGCGATGTAAAGCTCTCCCGCCGTCGGCCGCAGGATGCACCCCAGCATCGACAGGAGGGTCGTCTTGCCGCTCCCCGACGGGCCCATGATGACGACGAGGCGGCCCGCCGGGACCGTCAGGTGGACGTCCCGGACGGCCGGGACCTGGACGCGTCCCAGGGTATAGGTCTTCGAAAGCCCGACGGCCCGAATCGGCGGCGTGTCTGACCGGTCCGCCATGGCCCGTCCCCCGCTGGATACAAGATGCAGGATCCCAGCCCCGCTCGCCCGAGCGGGGTCCCAGGGGGATTGCGGATTGGATTGTACCATACGGTCCCGACCCCGCTCGCCAGAGGGTGGGGTCCCCCGGGGGACCGTGGACCCGGGCCTCGAAGCCCGTCCCGACGTTTATGCCCGGGCCTTCCGGAGGGCCTCCGCCCCGCTGATGATCTCCAGGATCTCCTTCGTGATGGAGGCCTGCCGCGTCTTGTTGAGCAGGAGGGTCAGCTTGTAGATGACCTTATCGGCGTTTTTCGTCGCCATGTCCATGGCGACCATCCGGGCCGACTGCTCGGCGGCCTGGGATTCCAGCAGAATGCGGTAGACCTGGATGACGACGTGCTTGGGGAGGAGGGCCTCGAAGATCCGCTCCGGCTCGGGCTCGTAGATGTACTCGACGGGCGGCTCGACGGGCGAGAATTCCATCCGTTGCAGGGGCAGGAGGCGCTCGACGACGACCCGCTGGACGAGGGCCGACTTGTACTCGTTGTACACGACGTAGGCGGCGTGAATCCGGTCCGAGACGAACTCCTCGACGAGCTGGCGGGCGATCGTCTGGGCGACCCCATAGTCGATCCGCCGGAAGACGTCCCGGTAGGCGTAAGCGATGGGCCACCGCCGCTTGCGGAAGAAGTCGTGACCCTTCCGGCCGATACACCAGAGCCGGAGTTCCGTGTCGGGCGGAAAGCCGTGGAGGAACCGGAGGGCCTCCCGGACGATATTGTGGTTGAAAGCCCCGCACAGGCCCCGGTCGGCCGTGACGACCAGGAGGTCGACCCGCCGTTCGGCCTCCGGCCACCGGAGGAGGGGATGGAGTTCCGGCCGGACCCGGCTCGCCAGGGACCGGAGGACGTCCTGCATCCGCCAGGCGTAGGGCCGCAATTGCCATAGGGCCTCCTGAGCCCGACGGACCCGGGTGGCGGCGATGATCTTCATGGCGTTCGTGATCCGCCGGGTCGAGCGGACGCTTCGAATTTTCCGTCGGAGGGCGATCAAAGCAGGCATGGCCGTCTATCCTTAGACCACAGACCATAGACCACAGACCATGGACCTGTCTGAGACGATGGGGATCTCCGGGTCTTCATCGATTATCCCGTATCCCGCATCACCCTACCGCAGATTCCGTTCGGCGACGAACTTTTCCTTGAACTCTTTCAGCATCTCGTGGAGCTGGCGCCGGACGTCGTCGGTGATCTCCAGCTTCTCCCGGAGGGCCCGAATGGCCGGCGGGTTGTACTTGTCGATGTACTCGAACAGGGCGTACTTGAAGGGGCCGCACTCGGAGACGGGCAGGTCGTCCAGGTAGCCCTCGGTCCCGGCAAAGATGATGGCGATCTGCTTCTCGACAGACACCGGTTGGAACTGCGGCTGTTTCAGGATTTCGGTCAGGCGCTCGCCGCGGGCCAACTGCCGCTGGGTCGCCGGGTCGAGCTCGGAGCCGAACTGGGCGAAGGCGGCCAGCTCCCGGTACTGGGCGAGCTCCAGGCGGAGGAAGCCGGCGACCTGCTTCATGGCCTTCACCTGGGCGGCGCCGCCGACTCGGGAGACGGAGATACCGACGTTGATGGCCGGTCGGATGCCGGCGTAGAAGAGCTCCGACTCGAGGTAGATCTGGCCGTCGGTGATCGAGATGACGTTGGTCGGGATGTAGCCCGAGACGTCGCCGGCCTGGGTCTCGATGACGGGCAGGGCCGTCAGGGAGCCGCCCCCGTTTTCGTCGCTAAGCTTGGCGGCCCGTTCGAGGAGCCGGGAGTGGAGGTAGAAGATGTCACCGGGGTAGGCCTCCCGGCCGGGTGGCCGCCGGAGCAGAAGGGAGATCTCGCGGTAGGCCACGGCGTGCTTGGACAGGTCGTCGTAGCAGACGAGGGCGTGGCGGCCCGTGTCCCGGAAGTACTCCCCGATGGCACAGCCCGTGTAAGGTGCCAGGTAGAGCATCGGGGCCGGCTCGCTGGCCGAAGCGGCGACGACGATCGTGTAATCCATCGCCCCGTAGTCTTCGAGGGTCTTGACGACCTGAGCGATGGTCGACTGCTTCTGGCCGATGGCCACGTAGACGCAGATGACGTCCTGCCCCTTCTGATTGATGATCGTGTCGAGCAGGATGGCCGTCTTTCCCGTCTGGCGGTCTCCGATGATGAGCTCCCGCTGGCCCCGGCCGATGGGGATCATGGCGTCGATGGCGATGATCCCCGTCTGGAGGGGCTGGTGGACCGGTCGCCGGTCGACGACGCCCGGGGCGAGTCGCTCGACGGGGTTGTACTGCTTGGCCTCGATGGGGCCCTTCCCGTCGATGGGCTCCCCGAGGGCATTCACGACCCGTCCGATCAGGGCCTCCCCGACGGGCACGCTGATGATCCGCCGGGTCCGTCGGACTTCGTCGCCGGACCGGATCTTCGTGAAGTCCCCCAACAGGACGGCCCCGACCGTGTCTTCCTCCAGGTTCATGGCGATCCCGTATACGTCGTGCGGGAACACGAGCATCTCGCCGTACATGACCTTCTCGAGGCCATAGATCGTAGCGATGCCGTCCCCGACGCTCAGGACCGTCCCGGTCTCCGAGAGGTCGATGCGGGTCTCCAGCTCTTCGAGCCGTCGACGCAAGACGGTCGCGATCTCATCGGGTCGAATCGTGGTCGCCATAACGTCCCCCTCATCTGGCCCTTCGGGAGTTCGGGAATTCGGCAGTCCGGCAGATGGCGGGACATCATCCGTCCCGGTAAGGGTCGCCCGGCCGTCGGGAATGACGGCCTCCGACCTGCCCATCTGCCCAAATGCCGAACTGCCGACCTCCCGAATTCCCGCACCTCACGTCTCCGTACCCATCAGCTGGTCCCGAATCTGGCGGATCTGGGCGACGACGCTTCCGTCATAGTATACCGAACCGATGCGGACGATGAAGCCCCCCAGGATGCGGGGGTCGACCCGCTCCTCCATGACGACCCGGCGGCCTGTCAGGTCCTCCAGGGCCTGACGGACCTGTCGACGCAGACGGTCGTCCAGGGGAACGGCCGTGATGACCTGGAGGGGCTGGATGCCCTGGGCCTCCTGGTACAGACGTTCCAAGAGGCGCAGGATAGCCGACCAATCTCGAAGCCGTCGGTTCTCGGCGACCAGCTCCAGGAACCGGACCGTCAGGGGATGCAGGTCCAGCCGCCGGCCGAGTTCCTCGATGATGCGTCGCTTTTCTGCCATCGGCCGACCCGGCTGTTCGAGAGACCGGACCAGGTCCGGAAGCTCCCGAAACAGGACTTCCAGGTCCTTCAGCTCTTGGTGAATTCGTTCGTAGAGGTCCCGGGGCCAGACGACGTCCAGCAGGGCCCGGGCATACCGCCGAGCGATGCCTTCTCGGAGCATGGCTGTCATCTCAAAATTCGGTGTCAGGCCCTCGGTGCCGGGTATCGGAAAGGGTTTTCGGAGGACGGATTGCGAGTCTCGTGTCTCTTGCCATCGCCCACCGCCCCCATCAGACGATGGGTAGCCGGTCCTATCCACGTCGGCCCGAATCGAACGTCTCGGCCAGTTTTCCCAGCGACGCCTCGATCAGGCGGACATGGTCCTCAGGCGTCAGGTGGGCCCTCAGGAGGCCTTCGACCATCCGGGCCACGGTCGTGGCCACGTAAGCCTGGACCTCCGCCCGGGCGAAGGCCGCCGCTCGGCGAATTTCCTCCTCGGCCAAGCGCTTCAGGCGCTCGACCTCGGCTGTCGCCTCAGCCAAGATACGCTCGGCCTCCTGCCGGGCATCGGCCTCGGCCGCCTGACGCATACGTTCCAGTTCGTCGGACAGACCCTGTAGACGGGCTTGGACCTCCTGCCACTTGGCCTCGGCGGCCTCTTTTTGCTGGCGGGCCTCTTCCATCTCCCGGAGGAGCTCTTCCCGTTGGGTCTGGAGGGCATCCGGTAGACGGCCGACCCGAACGACGAGATAGTACAGGATGAAAGCCAGGCAGCCGAAGTTAATGACCCGACCCGCATAGTGCAGGACCCCTAAATGGGGACCTGCCTCGGCCGGGGCCTCGTCCGGCCGGGCCATCACCGAACTGGATAGGAGACAGAGGCTCAGGACGAACCAAAAGCCCCAGACCCGTCGGCTCCATGGCGTTCCGTGTCCCATCACCGTCTTAGCCTCCTTCGACCCTGTAAGGCTCGTCCCGCCCCCTCCGACCTATCGGCCCGGGACGACGGCTTACGTCCGTAAGACCTCGTCTCGGATTTGCTCGACTTGGTCTGGCGAAAGCACCAGGGGGCGCTGGAGGATCCGCTGGACGACCTCCAGAGCCCATCGGTCGATCTCCAGTTGAAGCGCCTGCTTGGCCTGTTCAGCCTGGCGTTGCAGGTGGGCCCGGGCCTCCTCGATCCGGGCCCGCGTCTCCTGGCGGGCCTGCTCGATCAAGGTCGCCCGCTGGGCTTCAGCGGCGGCCCGCGCCTCGGCCATCCGTTGATTTGCATACTGGCGAACCTCCCGGATGGCCGCTTCGTAACGGGCTTGCTCCCGCTCGACTTGCTTCAAGATTTCCTGGGCTTCCTGAAGGCGACCCAGCGTCAGGCGGTACCGCTCTTCCAAGACGCGGCGGAGGGGCTGAAAGTACACCCGTCGTAAGACGCCCCATAGGAAGGCGACCAGAACGGCTACGGCCAAGACGAGTCCGTTGACGCTCAGGAAGGACCCCCCGCCCGACGCTTCACCGGATGCCACCTCGGTCGCCCGTTGAGCCAAACTCATCCCCAGACAGAACAACCCACTGCTCATGGAGATGCCTCGTAAGCCAGGGTAGCCAGCCGCGAGGTCCGGCCGAAGCCGGTCCATGTCGGCGGATGCGGTGCGGCAGATGTCCCCGCGCGGGGGCCTATAATGCTAATCAGGAACCGCCCCCCTGTCAACTTTCCGGACGAGGATCAGCGTCTGGTCGTCCTCCTGGGGGAGGCCGTCCCGAAATTCGTCGACGGCCGCGAAGACCTGCGTCAGGATGGTCGGAAGCGGGTCCGTCCGATGTCGGCGGACGATCTCGACGAGTCGCTGGACCCCAAATTCTTCACCGGTCACGTTGGTCGTCTCCGTGATGCCGTCTGTGTACAGGACGAGCAAGTCCCCGGGTCGGAGTCGCTCGAACGACCGCTGGTAGGCGACCTCCATCGGGAGGCCCAGGACGGGTCCCCCGACCGTCAGGAACTGGACCGAGGCGCCGGCGTCGGCCCGCAGGATGAACGGCGGGACGTGACCGGCGTTCACGTAAATGACGTTGCCGTTCCATTCGATCTCGGCGTAAAACACGGGCGTGAAGCGGCTCCCCATACTGACGTGTCGCAGGACGGCCGATAGCTTCTCCATCATCCGGACGATCTTGAGGTCCTCCTCGACGCCCATCCGGACGCCGACGACGACGTCCCGGGCCTGGAGGGCCGCCGGGAGGCCGTGGCCGATGGCGTCGGCGATCAGGACCCCCAGGATCGCCCGGGAGACGGGGATGAAGTCGTACACGTCGCCCCCGACGCTCTCGGCCGGCCGGGACAGGAAGGCAAACTCGTAGCCCGGAAAGTCGGGCGCCTCCCGGGGCAGGAGCGACTGCTGGATCTCCCGGGCCTGCTCGATGAAGGCATGGAGCTCCCGATGCCGCAGGACCATGTCGGCGACCTGCCGGATCGCCGCCAGGGCGTAAATGATCTCCTCGTCGGGGACCGGCTCATGGAGTGTAAAGGAGACGAGGAACTCCTTGTGGGGCCCCAGGGCGATGGCCGCATACGTCTGGACGCCCACGACGTCCTCGATGCGGGGGTCGAAGTCGGGGTCCGTCGCCCGCATGAGGACCCAACCGCGGCGGATCGCCTTCTGAACGGGCGGGTAGTCCGCCGGGACCTCAAACCCGATGGGCACGGGGCCGGCCTGACCCGCCTTGGCAAATAACCGGTAGACGGTATTGACCCGCCGGTAGGCCCGGGCCCCCGTGATGATGGCGTACGGCGGGGCCGCATCCTCGACGAGGGCGTTCATGACGTACCGGACGATGGCCTCCGTGTCCTCCAGCTTGGCGATGGTCGTCAGGGCCTGGTAGAGACGGCGGTAGAGACTCTGAGACCACAGACGATAGTCCGACTCGACGGGCCGAGACATCGGTCCGTATCCTCCCCGGGATGAGCGACGGCTCGGGTATTTGGCCGATGGGCCGTTTGCATCCCGACCCCGCTCGGGCGCGCGGGGTCGCCCTTCTAAATTCTAAGACGTCGTGACGGCGGGACGGGGTTGAATAAGGGCCCCGGCCGACAGGCTCCAGACCATTCGCCGCTCGCTATTCGCCATTCGCGACTTGCCGACTTCCACCCGTTCATCCGGGCCGGTCCGCCCGGAGCCAGCTCTCGAGGGCCCGGTGACGCTGACGGTACCATTCGAGTTGCTCCTCCAGCCACTGGACCCGATGAGCCAGCTCCTGGTGCTGGAGGTTCAGCCGGGTCAGCTCGGCGACCAGCCGATGGACCAGCTCGTGAAGCAGGCGGGTATGGTGAACCAGACGGTCGTTGAGTTCAACCTGCTGGTCGTTGAACCGAGCCTGTTGACCGACCAGGGCATCGATGTTCAGGAAGAACCGGACGACCTTCCGGAACATGGAACGCAGACGGGCCAACCACGGGCGGGTCGATTGGAACAGGACGTCTGGATGGATATTGTAGTCCCCGCGTGTGTAAAACAGCGTGTCTGTCTGTAAAATGGGCCGAAAGAAGAAGGGTCGGATCCAGTTGGGGTGGATTGGGGGCGGGACCTCCAGGAGGGCCAAGTCTTCGGCCTCCTCGCGAAGGAGTTGCCTCTGCTGGAACTTGGACTGCACCCGCTGACGGATGTCTTCCTCGATCTTTTCCCATTCGCGGCGGGCCTGCTCGCTGATTTCCTGCCAGTCCGGCCATTCGGTCATCATACCGGGACCTCCGGCATGGGAGGATATCCGGGATGCAGGGTACAGGAGCGGGATACAGGATGCAAGATGGAATGGCGGAATCCGGTCTTCGGTCCCGGGACCGGAAACCCGATTCCGCAACCCCATCCTGCATCTTGCATCCTGCATTTTGCATCCTGTATCTTGCATCCAGGAAGGCATCGCCGATGCGTGACTGGAAGTCCCCTTGGGTCGACCCGCACTGGTGTCTGGCCGTCGACCTCTATGAGATCTCGATGGCCGCCGGTTACTGGGAAGCCGAGATGTTCTTTCCGGCGACCTTCGAGATGAGCTTCCGTCACATGCCCCCGCACCGGGGTTTCCTGGTCGCCTGCGGCATCGAGACGGCCCTCCATTACATCACGAATCTCCGCTTCGACGATGCGGCCATCGCCTACCTCCGGTCCGTACCCAACTTTGCCCGCCTGCCGGAGGGTTTCTGGGACTACCTGCGGCACTTTCAGTTTACCGGCCGTGTGCGGGCCGTCCCGGAGGGGACCCTCGTGTTCCCGCACGAGCCCGTCCTGGCCGTGACGGCGCCCCTGCCGGAGGCCCAGATCTTAGAGAGCTTCATCCTGGCCGTCATCAACTTTCAGACGATGGTCGCCACGAAGGCCGCCCGCGTCGTCCAGGCGGCCCGGGGCCGGGGCGTCGTCGAGTTCGGTCTCCGGCGGGCCCACAGCCCGGAGGCCGGCTTCTGGGCCGCCCGGGCGGCCTACGTCGGCGGGTGCGTCGGGACGTCAAATCTTCAGGCCGGCTTCGCCTTCGGGATTCCCGTCTCGGGGACGATGGCCCACTCGTGGGTCCTGGCCCATGCCTCGGAGGAAGAGGCCTTCCGCCACTTCCAGCGGCTCTTCCCCGAGCATACGATTTTGTTGATCGACACCTTCGATACCCTCGAGGGCGCTCGCAAGGCCGTCCGGCTGGGAGCCCCCTTCCGGGCCGTCCGGATCGACAGCGGGGACCTGGCCGACCTGACCCGGGAAGTCCGTCGAATTCTCGACGAGGCCGGCCTCCGGGATGTGAAGATCGTCCTCAGCGGTGACCTCAACGAGTACATCATCGACGAGCTCCTGACGGCCGGCGTCCCGGCCGACCTCTTCGGCGTCGGGACCGACCTGGTGACGTCCAAGGACGCCCCGGCCATGACGGGCAACTACAAGCTCGTCGAGTGGCGGTCGGGCCGGACCCGGCATCCCCGGATGAAGACGAGCCCCGGCAAGCAGACGCTCCCGGGCCGCAAGCAGGTCTACCGCTTTGCCGGGCCGGACGGCCTGTGGAGCCACGACGTCATCGCCCTGGAGGACGAGCCCGTCGAGGGCGGGACGCCCCTCCTGCGGACGTACATCGAGAAGGGCGCCTGGGTCGCCGAACTGCCGTCTCTGACCGAGACCCAGCGGTACGTGCGGGACCAACTGGAGCGGCTTCCCGAGCCGTACCGACGGCTCCGGGACCCGGCCGTCTATCCGGTCCACCTGAGTCCCGGCCTGACCGAGCTGGTCGAGCGGCTCCGGGGCGGCGGTCCGTAGGGATGCCCGATCCGCCGTTCGGCGATTCGGCCGAATGGCCGAATCAGGAAGGAGATCCCGTAATGAAGAAGGCGGTATCTCAGCCCCCGGTACCGGAGACGTGGACCCCGCCGCCCGGCTTTCGGGCCGGGATCGTCTCCCTCGTCGGTCAGACCAACGTCGGCAAGTCGACCCTCCTGAATCGCATCCTGGGCCGGAAGGTCGCCATCGTGTCGCCCAAGCCTCAGACGACCCGGACCCGCATCACGGGCGTCCTGACCCGCCCGGAGGGCCAGATCGTCTTCTGGGACACGCCGGGCATCCACGAGCCCCATTTTGAGCTGAACAAGCGGATGGTCCAGATCGCCTACGCCTGCCTTCGCAACGTGGACCTCATCGGCTGGGTCATCGACGTCGAGCGGGAGGCTTATCGGCCGTACGAGCCCATCCTGAACCTCCTCCGGGAAGTCCAAGCCGAGACGCCCGTCTTCCTCATCATCAACAAGATCGACCGGGTCCCCAAGCAGGAGGTCCTGCCCGTCATCGACCGGTATCGGCAGTTGATGGATTTCAAGGAGATCGTACCCGTCTCGGCCCTCCGGGGCACGAACGTCGAGGAACTCGTCCGCACGATCCTGAAGTACCTCCCCGAGAGCCCGCCCCTGTTTCCGCCGGGCCAGTGGACGGACGCCGACGAAAGCTTTCTCATCGCCGAGCTGATTCGGGAGAAGATCTTCCAGTACACCCGCCAGGAAGTCCCTTACTGTACGGCCGTCCACGTCCAGAAGGTCGAGGACAAGGGCCACGTCCTGGTCGTGTATGCCGACATCTGGGTCGAGAAGGACTCCCAGAAGGGGATCCTCATCGGTCAGGGCGGCCAGATGCTGAAGCGCATCGGGACCCGCGCCCGGCAGGAAATCGAGGCCCTCCTGGGCCAGCACGTGTACCTGGACCTCCAGGTCCGGGTCCGGGAGAAGTGGCGTCAGCGGCCGTCGGACCTGGACCTGCTGGGGATTCGGTGGGAGTGAGCCATTCGGGAATTCGGGAGTTCGGGAACTCGGGCATTGGGGGCCGGCCGGGGCGGAGATGCGGCTTTTCCGAACGGCCGAGCTCCCGAATTCCCGAACTCCCGGACGGCCGAATCCCGAAACGCCCATGCAAGAGCATCGTCGAGACGTCATACGCAAGCTGGTCCACATGGCGATGGGCCTTTTCGCGCTCCTGCTTCGGTACCTGACGCCCTGGCAGGCGGCCCTGTGTGCCCTGGCCGCCTTGGCCCATAACGTATGGCTTCTGCCGAGGTTGTGGGGTCGCTACCTCTATCGGTCCGATGAACAGACCCTGGGCCGGGTCCCCATCGGGATTATCGCCTACCCGCTGTCGGTCCTCTTGCTGATCCTGGTCTTTGGGACCCATCCCTACGTCGTCGCCGCCGCCTGGGCGATGATGGCCTTCGGGGACGGCCTGGCCGGCCTGACGGGACCCTGGGTCGGGCGGGTTCGATGGCCGTGGAACCCCAGGAAGACCGTCGAAGGCAGTCTGGCCTACGTCGGGGGGGCCTTTCTGGGGAGCTGGGCCCTGCTGATGTGGACGACCGGCGGCCGGGTCCCGACGGGCCTGCCCCTGCGGGACGAGGCGGCCTTCTTCCTGTGGACCCCCCTGGCCGTGAGCCTCCTGACGGCCGTCCTGGAGGCCCTGGACCTGCGGCTGAACGACAACCTGACGATCCCCCTGAGCGCCGGGGCCTTGCTCTATATGGCCTACCACGTCCCTTGGGACGACCTCGCCTGGACGCCCTCGGTCGCCCAGGTCCTTTTGGCCCTGGGCCTCAACTGGGTCATCGGCGGCACGGCCTGGAGCCTCGGCTGGGTCAGCGCCTCGGGGTTCTGGTCCGGTTGGGTCGTCGGGGTCGTGACGTTCCTGGCCGGCGGATGGCGGGCCTACTTGCTCCTGCTGGCCCTCTTCGTCGGCGGAAGCCTGGCGACCCGATGGGCGCGGGACGTGAAGGCGGCCCGGGGCCTGGCCGAGTCGCCCCGGGACTGGCGGAGCGCCGTCGCCAAGGCGGGCCTGCCGGCCCTCCTAACGGTCTGGTGGGCCCTGGCCCCGTCCGACCATCGGGCCTGGATCGCCGCCGGCCTCGTGGCGGCCTACGCGGCCGGTCTGATGGATACGGTCGCCAGCGAGGTCGGGAAGGGCCTCGGCGGCGCGGCCTTCCTCTGGTGGGCCGGTCGTTCGGTCCCGGTCGGCACGCCGGGGGCCGTTTCCGTCGTCGGGACGGCCGCCGGCTTGGCCGCCGGGGCCGGCCTCGTCGGCTTGGGCGCCGGGCTCTGGGGCCTCCCGGTCGCCTGGGTGCCTTGGATGATCGTCGCCGTGGCGGTCGCCAATTTTTTGGAATCCTTCCTGGGGCATACCTTGCGGTCCCGGGGCCTGGCGACGGCCTACGAGCTGAATGCCGTCTTAGTCGTCTTGGCGGCCGTCCTGACGATGGGCGTCGTCCGGTCGTAAAGTGGCCAAGAGCAAGTACTCTATGCGCTTTACGCTTTGCCCCGGAAGAGGCCCCATGACCTATAATGTAGAGTGCCCGACGAAACTCATCGCCGAGGGCCGGGGCGCTGAGTTTTGGGTTTTGAGCATAGCAGACGGTGAATGGCGAACAGTAAATAGCATACGGCGAATGGGAAAAGCCCCGCTTGCCATTCGGTGGGGTGGCTAACCTATCTCGATCGCTATCCCCGAATCTCGGAGGGTACAATGGCAGTCCGCAGTGCTGGCGAGGCGTCGGAAGTCGTGCGCCAATTTTTGGAGCGAATGGGCTGGTCCCTGTTTGTTTTCCCCCGCCGAGCAGAAAGGGCCGATGGCCGGTGGGTCATAGAGATGGTTGTTGGAATGAAAGTTATGCAATTCGAAGTCGATGACGAGGGACAAATCGTCAGTTACAGGACAATGGACGAACCTTCCGCCCCGCCTTGAACATCGAGATGGAGCTCGTCATGACGGCTCGGCCATCGGAAGTCGAGGATTACATTCGGCGGTCTGACCATTACTGGCGGCAGGCTCTGGAGTTGCTCCAGGCGGGTCAGTTGGAAAGGGCCTCGGAACTGGCCTGGGGCAGTGTCGTGGAGCGGGTCAAGGCGTTGGCTCGGCTCCGTAGCCAGGCGGAGCTCCGGAGTCATCGGGAAGTTCGCGAGTTCATCAAGAGGGCTGCCCTTCAAAACGCGGATGAGGCTCTCTACCGGGCCTTCCGAGAGGCTGAAAGTCTACACATCAATTTTTATGAATCATTCTTCGACCCTGAAGAAGTACGGCAGATTTTCGTCGCCATCCAAGGACTCTTGGCCAAACTCGATAGCTATCTTCATTAACAGAGCCGTTCGGTCCGTGAGAATGGCGTCAAATCGACCTTTCCCACCGCCCGGGAAGCACGATGTTTCAAGGATACGGGATGCGAGATGCGGGATCCCGAGGGGCTTGGGGCCTCGAGAACGGCTTTTCCCGTCCCGTGGCCCTATCGGCCGACGGCCGACCGGCCCATCGGCCGAATGCTTGAAAAATCGTCCTTCTCAGAGTATCGGAAAAGCTGAATTCATGAGGATTTTCCCGATCCGAACGGTTCTGTTAACAGAGAACTCATCTCAAAACCCTCTCCCTGGGGGAGAGGGTAGAGTGAGGGCCTTGATCCAGAGCTCTTCTCTCACTGCGATCAGGGACTTTTGAGACGAGTTCTCTGTTAACAGAGCCGTTCAGTTCGTGGAAGTGGCGTCAGATCGGCCTTTCCCATTGCCCGGGAAGCACGGTTTTTCAAACATTCGGCAGATGGGCAAGTCGGCCGATAGGCCGGTCGGCCGACCTGCCGACTGCCCACCTGCCCAGTGCTTGAAAAATCGTCTTTCTCGGAGACTCGAAAAAGTCGACTCCATTCGGATTCTCACGGGCTGAACGGCTCTGTTAAGGGGGTGGTGGCCCTGGAGAATAGGGGAACCCCCGGAGGACCCGCATGACCGAACGGCCCGGTAGCACGACCCGTGTCCCCGTCCTGGAGGTCCGGAACGGCCGCCGGCGGTACCGGGACGATGAGCTGGCGACCGAGGAGCCCCTGGAGATTCGGGTCCTGACGCCCTCGGCGGGCCGGTGGGTCTGCCATCGGGTCGCCGTGACGCTCCGCACGCCGGGCCACGACTTCGAGCTGGCCGCCGGATTTCTCTACACGGAAGGCGTCGTCCCCGACCGCCGGGCCATCGCCCGGATCGCCTATTGCACGGACCCCGCCGAGCCCCAGCAGTACAACGTCGTCAACGTATACCTGGAGGCCGGCGTCCCCTTCGACCCCGAGCGCCTCAGCCGGCACGTGTATACGAATTCCAGTTGCGGCGTCTGTGGCAAGGCCGCCCTGGAGTTCATCCGGGTCGTATGCCCCCGCCCCCCGGTGGGCGACTTCCGGCTATCTCCGGACTTCTTTCGGCGCCTCCCCGAGGCCCTTGAGTCGGCCCAACGCATCTTTGCCCGGACGGGGGGTCTCCATGCGTCCGCCCTGTTTGACCGGGACGGCCGTCTGATCCTGCTTCGGGAGGACGTCGGCCGCCACAACGCCATGGACAAGCTCGTCGGGGCCCTGCTCCTGGAGGGTCGCTTACCGGCCTCGAACACGGTCGTCCTCGTCAGCGGCCGGGCGAGCTTCGAGCTCGTCCAGAAGGCCCTCATGGCGGGCATCCCCGTCTTGGCCGCCGTCGGCGCCCCCAGCAGTCTGGCCGTCGACGTGGCCCGAGAATTCGGGATGACCCTCATCGGCTTCCTGCGGGAAGGCCGCTTCAACGTTTACAGCGGGGCCGAACGGATTCGGTCCGGGGCGGAGTGAAAGGGCCCGGTCGTCGTCACTCTGCGCCGCCCGAGGGGGCCGGCGTCACGGCCTCGGCCGGGGCGACCCGCAGGACCCGCCGCCGGACCCAGCCCGTCAGGTCGTCGAACAGGCTGTACCCGACGGGCACGATGAGGAGCGTGATGAGCAGGCTCAGGAGCTGGCCCCCGACGATGGCCTTCGCCAGCGACGCCCGGCTTGCCGCCCCGACGCCCCGTCCGAGGGCGATGGGGACCATCCCCATGACCAGCGTGAAGGTCGTCATCAGGATGGGCCGGAGCCGCGTGCGGTTCGCCTCGATCAGGGCGTCCCACCGGCTGAGGCCCTGGGCCCGCAGGCGGTTCGTGTAGTCGACCTGCAGGATGCCGTTTTTCTTGACGACGCCGGCCAGGAGGAACGTCCCCATCAGGCCGTACAGGCCCAGGTTCTCGCCCCACAGCCACAGCGACAGGAGGGCAAACGGCAGGGTCAGGGGAATCGACAGGAGGATCGTGACCGGATGTAAGAAGTGCTCGAACTGAGCGGCCAGGATGATGTACATGAAGACGAAGGCCAGGCCAAAGGCCGTCAGAAAGTTGGCAAAGGTCTCGGCCATAATCTTGCCCCGTCCCAGTACGTGGAGCTCGTAGGCCGCCGAGGGACGGACCTCGGCGAAAGCCTGCCGGACGACGTCCAGGGCCCGTCCCAGGTCGAGGCCGTCCAGGGTCGCCAGGACGTTGACGACCCGGGACCGGTTCCAGTGCTGGATGGCCGCCGGGGCGACGCCGAAATCGACGTGCGCCACGTTGCGAAGCTCCACATTCGTTCCCCGGAGGGACGGGACGGGGAGCGTCAGGACGTCGTCCAGGCGCCGACGGTCCTCGGGCCGGAGCCGGAGCCAGATACCGTAGCGGTCCACGCCCTCCCGGAAACTCGAGACCTCATCCCCGCCTAAGAGAAGGCGAAGGCTCAAGGCCACGTCCTGGGCCCGTACGCCGAGGGTCTGGGCCCGGTCATACAGGACCCGGACCTGAAACTCGGGGAGCCGGTTCGGGATCGAGGAGTCCACGCTGGCAAAGCCCGGCGTCGCCCGCATGCGGCTCATGACGTGCCGGGCCAGACTCTCCAGGACGTCGAGGTCCGGCCCCGTCAGGACGACGTTGACGGGAAACTGCCAGCCACCGGCACCCCCGATGAGGGCCGCCTCCGTGACCTGGGCCCGGAGCTCGGGGAACTCCCGCAGGATTTGCCGGATCTCCCGCATGACGTCGAACTGGCTCCGCTTCCGCTGGCGGTAATCCACAAGCTGGACGTAGACGTTCCCCTGGTGGACGGCCTCGCTTCCCGTCGTGATGTCGCCGACCCGCAGGACCATCGCCTGGACCTCGGGGATGGCCCGGACCCGTTCAAAGACGCTCAACAGAAGACGGTCCGTCGCCTCCAGGGAGGACCCGCTGGGCGCCTCGATGGACACGGTGAATTCCCCCGTATCGTCGCTGGCGATGAACTCCTTCCCCATGAAGCGGACGATGGGGCCCGTACTCAGGACGCACAGGACGGCGATGAGGACGACGGCCCACCGGTGGCGGAGCGCCCACCGGAGGACCCCCACGTAGCCCGCCTCGATCCAGCGGTAGAAGCCGGTCGTCTTCGAGCGGACCTTCTGAGGCCGCAGGAGCCGGGAGCTCAGCATCGGCGTCAGGACGTAGGCGACCAGAAGCGAAAACAGGACGGCCACGGCGCTGGTCCAGCCGAACTGTCGCAGGAACAGGCCGGCCCGGCCCTTCAGGAAAGCAATGGGTAAGAAGATGATGACCAGCGAGAAGGTCGTCGCCGTCACGGCCAGGGCGATCTCCCGGAATCCCTGGACGGCCGCCTGGAACGCCGAGACGCCGTATTCCTCCATGTGCCGGAAGACGTTCTCGATGACGACGATGGCGTCGTCGATGACGATCCCGACG
Source organism: bacterium HR11 (assembly GCA_002898535.1). Classification (NCBI taxonomy): domain Bacteria; species bacterium HR11. The sequence continues at coordinate 37,582 of BEHN01000006.1, read as the reverse complement.
GCGACTGTCAAGCCCAGCAGGGTCATCGTGTTCAAGGAGTACCCGGCCGCCCGGATGAAGATGAACGTGGCGATCAGGCTCGTCGGGATCGCCAGGGCGCTGATCAGCGTGGCCTGCCAATTCCGCAGGAACACAAAGACGACCAGGCTCGCCAGGATGGCCCCCAGGGCCAAGTGGAGCTGGAGTTCCCGAATCGATGCTCGGATAAATCGCGACTGATCGCCTAAGATGTGGGTCTGCACGTCCGGCGGCAGGGCCTTCCGGAGCTCCTCGAGGCGGGCCTTCACGGCCTCGATGACCCGGACGGTGTTCGTCCGGGCCTGCTTGAAGACGATGAGGGTGACGCTCTCCTCCGGCGTATCGACCCGACCGCGCACCCAGAGGCGGCTCAGCTGGCGGGGCTCCTTGAAGCCGTCCCGGACGACGGCGACGTCCTTCAGGCGCACGATGGCCCCGTTCCGTTCGGCGATGACCAGGTTCGCCAGGTCCTCGGCGTTTCGGACCCGGGCCTGCAGGCGGACGCCGGTCTCCCGGTCCCCGGCCGTCAGGCGTCCGCCGGGGTACTCCAGGTTCTGGGCCTGAATGGCGTTCCAGACGGCCACGACGGGCAGGTCCAGGGCCCGGAGCCGTTCGGCGATGAGGTCGACCTGAAGGGCCCGCTCCCGGCCGCCGAAGAGGACGACGGACCCGACGCCGGGGACCGTTTCCAAGGGCTCCTTCAGGAGTTTCCGGGCGATCTCGGTCGTCTCCCGCAGGTCCCGCCGGGAGGACACGACGATGTAGAGGACGGGCACGGCGTCGAAGTCCAGCTTGGAAATGACCGGCGGCTTCGTCCCCGTCGGGAGCTGGGACAGCACGCTGTTGACCTTGTCCCGGACGTCCTGGACGGCCTCGTCGGCGTCCTTTTCCAGGACGAAGGACACGACGATGGTCGAAAGGCCCTCCTGGCTGAAGGACCGGAGCTCGTCGATGCCGCTGGCCGTGTTGATGGCCTCTTCTAAGGGCTTCGTGACCGTCGACTCGACCTCCTCGGGGCTCGCCCCCGGCAGGGCCGTCGTCACCGTCACGACGGGCACCTCGATGTTCGGAAAGAGGTCGACGGGCAGGCCCCGGAAGGAGACCCAGCCCAGCGTGACCAGGAAGGCGACGATCATCGTCGCCAGGACCGGGCGGTACACGAACAGTGCCACGCCCCCGCGTTCCCGACTCGGGGCGTTCGAGTGGTTCATGGCCGAACCTCCGGCTTCGGGCTCGTGCGTAGAGCGTCTTCCGGCGGGGCCGACACGATGCGAACGGCCATGCCGTCCCATATCGTCGGGGGGACCGGGGCGACGACCCGCTCGCCGGGCCGGACGCCCGAACGCAGGACGACCCGGTCCCCGACGTAGAAGGCGACCTCGACCTGCCGCTCCCGGACCGTGTCCCCCTCGACGACGTACACCTTCTGAACGCCGCCGGGGACGGCCTGGAGGGCCGAGACCGGGAGCGTTACCATCGGGGCCTCCATCCCCAGGTTCAGCCGGGCGTGGGCGAACATCCCGGGCCGGACCCGGCCGTCCGCGTTCTCGACGAGGACCTCGACGAGGACCGTGCGGCTCGCCGGGTCGATGGCCGGCGTCACCCGATAGACCCGGCCCGTCACGGTCTGGCCGGGCAGGGCGTCGAACCGGACCTCGACGGCCTGGCCCGGCTGAATCCGGGCGTAGTCCATCTCGGGGACGGGAAGCTTGAGCCGAAGACGGCGGGCGTCCACGAGGACGAACAGGGGCTGGCCCGTGCGCACGTAGTCGCCCGGCGACACGAGCCGCTGGATGACCTCCCCGGCGTAGGGCGCCCGGACGGACGTGTCCTCGTACTTCTTGCGGGCCACGTCGGCGTTCGCCCGGGCGACCTGGGCCCGGACCCGGGCCATCTCGAGTTGCTGGGGCGGGATGAGGCCCTGCCGGGCCATCTGCTCGGCCCGCTCGAGGTCCCGGGCGGCCTGCTCGGCGTCGGCCTCCGCCTGCCGATAGCGGAGCTCGTACTCCCGCTCGTCGATCTTCGCCAGGACCTCGCCGGCCCGGACGGCGTCCCCGACGTCCTTCCGGACCTCCGTCACGGGGCCGTCGACCTGGGCGGCGACTTCCGTCTGCTCCCAGGCGGCGACCGTCCCGACGGCCTCGACGATCCGGGGCCACGCCCGTAGCTCGGCCGGGACGACCGTCACGTTCACGGCCGACCGGACCGCCGGGTCGGCCGGGGCCGCCTTCGAAGCGGGCGACCGGGCCGACCGGGCCATAAATCCGACCAGGCCGGCCAAGACGACTGCCGTCAGAAAGATACCCCCGATCATATACCCACGCCGCATGAGTCCTCCTCCGATGACCGAGGCCTCTACCGACCTACTCGCGGCTCCCCTCCTCCGGCTGACCGTTGGCCAGGGGCAGGACGGCCGACGGCGTCGGCTCCAGGGCCGGCCGCGGTAGCCGCACCCGTCGAGCCAACCATGCCTGGAAGGCCTCCATGTAGACGTAGAAGACGGGCGTCACGTACAGGGTCAGCGTCTGGGAGAACAGGAGGCCCCCGACGACGGCCAGGCCCAGGGGCTGACGGGCCTCGGCGCCGGCCCCGATCCCGAGGGCGATGGGGAGGGCCCCCATCAGGGCCGCCATCGTCGTCATCATGATGGGCCGGAAGCGAATCCGGCAGGCCTCGACGATGGCATCTTCCGGAGACTTTCCGGCCCGCCGGGCCTCGATGGCAAAGTCGACCATGATGATGCCGTTCTTCTTGACGAGGCCGACCAGCATGATGATCCCGACGAAGGCGTAGATGGAGAGCTCCTTGCCGAACAGGAGCAGGGTCACCAGGGCCCCGACGCCGGCGAAGGGCAGGGCCGTGAGGATCGTGATGGGATGGATGAAGTTTTCGTAGAGGATGCCTAAGACGATATAGATGACCAGGACGGTCGTGACCAGCAGGAGGCCCAGACCCGCCAGGGACGCCTGAAATGCCTGGGCCATCCCCTGGAAGCTCGTCACGACGGTCGAGGGCAGGACCTCCCGGGCGACCCGCTCGATGGCGTTCACGGCGTCCCCCAGGGCATAGCCCGGGGCCAGGTTGAAGGAAATCGTGACCGACGGGAGCTGGCCCGTGTGGTTGACCGTCAGGGGTCCGACGTCCGTCCCCAGGCGGGCCACGGCGCTCAGGGGGACCAGCGTGCCCTGACTCGAGCGGATGTACAGCATGTTCAGCTTGGACGGGTCGTTCTGATATTCGGGTAGGAGCTCCATCAGGACCGAGTACTGGTTGTTCGGCGCATAGATCGTCGAGACCTGTCGGGGTCCGTAGGCCGTGTACAGGGCGTCCTCGATCTGGAAGGGCGTCACACCCAGCCGGGCCGCCCGGTCCCGGTCGATCTCGACGTACACCTGGGGGTTGGCGATCTGCATGTCCGTCGTGACGTCCAGAAAGCCGGGCAGACGCCGGATACGCTCGACCAGGATGGGGGCGTATCGGTACAGCTCCTCCGTATTCGGCGACTGGAGCGTGTACTGGTACAGGCTCTTCGTCAGCCGACCCCCGATCCGGATGGGCGGCGGCACCTGGACGTAGACCCGCATGCCCGTAACATGGGCCAGTTGACGACGGAGTTCGGCGGCGACCGTCTCGATGTCCGGCCGCTGGCCCCGGGGCTTCAGGCTGATAAACAGGATGCCCTGATTCGGGCCTGTTAAGCTCCCCCGGGCCCCGACGCTGGACATAAAGGCGTCTACGTAAGGATTGGACCGGACGATGTCGGCGACGACCCTCTGCCGCTGGACCATCGACTCAAAGGCCGTCCCCTCGGGTGCCTCGGTGAAGACCACGATCTGGCCAGCGTCCTCCGTCGGGAGGAACCCCTTCGGGATGACCCAAAAGAGGTACACCGTGGCGACCAGGGTCGCCCCCAGGAAGGCCATCACGGCCCGTCGATGACCGAGGACCCACTCGAGGGACCGGCCGTACCAATCTCGAAAAACCTCAAAGGCCCGCTCGGACGCCCGGTACAGCCGACCGTGTGAGGACGGCGGCCGCAGGAACAGACTGCACAGCATCGGCGTCAGCGACAGCGATACGACTCCCGACAGCAGGATGGCGACCCCGATCGTCACGGCAAACTCTCGGAACAATCGCCCGACGATGCCGCCCATGAACAGGACCGGGATGAAGACGGCCGCCAGCGACAGCGTCATCGACACGATCGTGAAGCCGATCTCCTCGGCCCCCTTCAGGGCGGCCGCCCAGGCGCTCTTGCCCTGCTCCATGTGCCGTACGATGTTCTCCAGCATGACGATGGCGTCGTCGACGACGAACCCGATGGAGAGCGTCAGGGCCATCAGCGACAGGTTGTCCAGGCTGTAACCCAGCAAGTACATGACGGCGAACGTCCCGACGACCGACATCGGGATGGCCAGGCTGGGGATGACCGTCGCCCGCAGGTTCCGTAAAAACAGGAAGATGACAGAGACGACCAGGAAAAGGGTCAGGACCAGCGTGAACTCGACGTCCCGGACGGACGCCTGGATCGAGACCGAGCGGTCGTACAGGACCTGCATCGAGACGGACGCCGGGAGTTGCTGACGAAACGTGGGCAGGAGCGCCCGGACCCGGCGGACGACCTCGACGGTGTTCGTCCCCGGCTGGCGCTGAACGGCCAGGATGATGGACCGCTCGGCCGAGTCCTTCGTGTAAAACCAGGCGGCCGTCTTGTCGTTCTCGACGCTGTCGACGACCCGCCCGAGCTCGTTCAGCCGCACGGGCGCCCCGTTCCGATACGCCACGACGATGGGCCGGTAGACGTCCGCCGACGTCAGTTGGCCGCTGGCCTGAACCGTGAAGGCATGAAAGGGACCGTACAGGATGCCCGTCGGCAGGTTCACGTTGGCCTGCCGGACGGCGCCGGCGACCTCGTCGATGCCGAGGCCCCGAGCGGCCAGGGCGTTCGGGTCGAGTTGAATGCGGACGGCGTACTTCTGGGCCCCGTAGACCAGGACCTGGGCGACCCCGCTGACCATCGAGATGCGCTGAGCCATCAGGGTCTCCCCGTACTCGTGGAGCGCCGACATCGGCAGGCTCGGCGACGTCAACGCGATGTACAGGACCGGCTGGTCGGCCGGGTTCACCTTCTGGTAGGACGGCGGGGCCGGCATGTCCCGGGGCAGAAGGGGAAGCGTCTTGGCGATGGCCGCCTGGACGTCCTGGGCGGCGGCGTCGATGTCCCGGTCCAGGGAGAACTGGAGCGTGATCTGCGTGAAGCCCTGACCGCTCGTCGAGGTCATCGACTCGAGGCCGGCGATCGTCGAGAACTGCCGCTCCAGGGGCGTCGCCACGGCCGAGGCCATCGTCTCGGGACTCGCCCCCGGTAAGCTGGCCGAGACCGAAATCGTCGGAAAGTCCACGTTCGGCAGGTTGCTGACCGGCAGGAGCCGGAAAGCCATCGCCCCGAAGATGAGACCGCTCGCCATCACGAGCGTCGTCATGACGGGGCGCCGAATAAAGGGCGCCGACAGGTTCATGACCGACCCTCCGCTCGTCCCTTCACTTCTCGGTCCTGGACGGGCCTGCGGCTTGCGCTCCGTACACGCCGTTACGTCGTCACTCCGTCACTCCTTCACGATTCTGCACCTGCACCTTCGCCCCGTCCGTCAGCCGGACCTGGCCGTCGACGACGACCTGCTCGCCGGGCCGAAGCCCCCGAGCGACGACGACCTCCCGCTCCAGACGATGGGCGACGACGATCGGCCGGAGCTCCGCCGTCTGGTCCGGCCGGACGACGTACACGTACGTCCCGACTTGACCGGCCTGCACGGCCCGGTCCGGCACGACGACGGCGTCCCGTAGGACCTTCAGCGTCAGGGCGACGTTGACGAGCTGGCCCGGCCAGAGCTCCCGGGACGCATTTTCCAATCGCGCTTTCAGCCGGATCGTCCCCGTCGCCGGGTCGACGGCGTTGTCGATAAAGGCCAGGCGGCCTTCAAAGCGCTTTTCCGGGTGCTCCGGCAGGGTCACGACGACGGGCACGGGGTCCCGGACGTCACGCGTCTGGATGTCCGGCAAGTACTGCTGGGGTACGGTGAAGGTCACGTAGACCGGCTCGACCTGATGAATGACGACCAGGTCCCGGTCGTTGGCCTTGATGACGTTGCCGGCGTGGACCAGGAGGGCCCCCGCCCGGCCCGTGATGGGCGACCGAATGAAGCAGTACTCGAGCTGAAGCCGGGCGTACGCCACGGCCGCCTCGTCGGCTTGCACGGCCGCCCGCAGGGCCTCCGCATTGGACCGGACCTGGTCGTACTGCTCCTGCGTCACGATCCCCTGCCGGAGGAGATTCGCATAGCGGGCCTCCTCCCGCTCGGCGTTCTGGGCCAGGACCCGGTCCTGACTCAGCTTCGCCTCCGCCTGGGCCAGGGCCGTCCGGTAAGGCTCGGGGTCGATGGTAAACAGCAGGTCGCCCCGGCGGACGTAATCGCCCTCCCGAAAGTGGACCTCCTTGATCTCCCCGGCGACCATCGAGCGGACGACGACCGTCGAGTAAGCCTCTACGGTCCCGACCGTCGGATACTCCACGGCGACGGTCTTGGACTCGACCGGGGCGACGACGACGGGCGCCGCCTGGGCCGCATCGGTCGCCTGCGCCGACCGCTCGGCCCGGCTACACCCCCAGAGGCCGACGAGCCCGATGAGTAGGAAAATCAAGATACAATTGCGGACTGCAAATTGCGGATTGCGGGGATGCCCATGGGGTCTGGGGGATGTCTCCGTCTGCAAGTTCCCATTCCCAATTCGCGATCCCCAACCCGAAATCCGAAATCGGTTCATCGCCGTTCCTCCCGGACCGACACGCGAGGGCCGGGGACTGAACGAGCGGATGGATTCATCAGGCCCCGGAGGCAAAAGTTCAAAATCATACGGGCGTGATCCCGCACAGACAGGTCCACGCCGCCGTGAATTCGCCGCATGACGGCCCCATGCAGGACGTGGAGAATGAAGAAAGCCGCTTCGTCGGGCGGGACCGGCCGGAGCCAACCCTCGGTGCTACCCTGCCCGACGAGCTCTTTCAAGAGGCCGTGGTAGCGATTCAGTTCCTCGTGAATCATCGTCTTGCAGGCCGACCGGGACGCCTCTGTCGTAAAGAGCAGGCCCCGATACAGGACCTCGAAGACGGAACGATTCACCTCGACGTGATGGAGGTAATACCTGAAGGTCCGTAAGAGCTTCTGCCGGGTCGTCCGACCCCGCCGGACGGCCCGGAGCCAGCCATAGCGAAACCGCTTCATGACGTAACGCACCGTCTCGAACAGGAGTTCGTCCCGGCCCGTAAAGTAGGCATAGACCGTCGCCTTCGTGATGCCGGCCTCCCGGGCGATGGCGTCGACCGTCAGGCCCTCCAACCCATGGCGATTCAAGATCCGACGGGCCGCTTCCAGGATGGCGTACTTGCGGATCCACCGGCGCCATTCATTGATGTCGGCCGCCGCATCGGACCGGTCCTCCTGGACCCAAAACCGGAAAAAGGCACGACTCAGCTTCATCGTCGCCCCCTCCAGGGCTCGATTCATCAGACCGCCCCTTCCCGAATTAGACTCCTTAGTATAGTTGACTGAAACAAAACGTCAAGCCTGCCAAACCATACCGTCAGGACGATAGAACGGCCCAACTCCCGAATCCCCGACGGCTGAATGGCCGAACTCCCGAATCCCAGGACTTGACCGACACGGCCGTGGGCACCATCCTATTTCATAGAACGCTATCGATGAGGTCGGGTATTTAGAGTCCTTACCAGGACACCCCTCTCCCTGCGGGAGAGGGGCCGGGGGAGAGGGTCTTGTTAGCAGAGTCGTTCGGTTCGTAAAAACCCGCATGAATTCGGCTTTTTCGACCCTTCGGGGAGGACGATTTTCAAGCTTTGGCAGATAGGCAGTTCGGCAGATGGGCAGATGGTCCCAAAAGCCCTGGGGCTGATCCTTGCCCACCCGGCTTCTATCTGCCTATCTGCCGACCTGCCCATCGGCCGGATGCTTGAAAAACCGTGCTTCCCGGGGGATGGGAAAGGTGGTTCCGACGCCATTCTCACGAACCGAAAGCTCTGTTAGGAACTCTTAGAGCCGGGTCGTCGGGGTCTGGGGGCTGGAACCTATCGGCTCCCTGGACCCGACGCCGGAAATCCAAGTGTCTCGGCGACAGGCGTGTCTATCCTCGATCGTCAACCGGTCTGGCGGCGGCCCGTGCTGGTCCTGAACCTCTCCTATGAACCCATCCACGTGACCAGCGTCCGGCGGGCCTTAGTCTTGGTCTGGAAGGAACGGGCGACCATCGAGGAAGTCGGCGCCGGAGAGATCCGGACGCCGTCCCGTTCCTATGCCGTGCCGTCCGTGATCCGCCTGCGGCGGTACGTCCCCCACCATGCCCAGCGGAGTTACTTCTACCGCCGTCTCCTCCAGCACTATCCCCGTCTGCGTTGCCAGTACTGCGAGCGGCCGCTCCGGCCCGAGGAGGTCACCTGGGACCACATCGTGCCCCGCTCCCGGGGCGGTTCCAGCCGGTGGGACAACCTGGCCATCGCCTGCCCGGACTGCAACACGTACAAGGCCAACCGCCTGCCCGAGGAAGCGGGCCTGCAACTCCGGCTGGACCCCCGTCGGATCCCCAAGAAGCAACTCTTCTTCTACCTTCGCTGGCTGGGCCTGCTGGACGAGAAATGGCGGAAGTACATCTACTTCGAGGAAATGCATGGCCGGTAACGTGCCGCCCGGGGCCGGCGTCGACCGAGACGTGGGGGTCTTCGTCCTGGCCGGCGGCCGAAGCCGTCGGCTCGGCGTCGATAAACGGTTTCTTCATATCGACGGGCGGCCCCTCCTGCGGGTGATCTTCGACCGCTGGCAGGACTGGCGCCCGGTCCTCCTGGGCGGCCCCGTGCCCGCTGGCGTGTGGCCCGGGCCCCAGTGGTTGGACCCGGCGGCCGGTCTCGGCCCGGCCCGGGCCCTCGACGCGGCCCTGCGGCGATGGCGGCGGGACGCGTGGTTCCTGAGCGCCGACGTGCCCTGGCTCCCAGCGGACGTCCTGGCTCACGTCGCCCGACGTTGTGGGGGACCGGCGTGCCCGTGGGATGCCCACGTGTTCCGGGTCGGCCGGTGGTTCATCCCGGTCGGCTGGGTCCACCCGACGGCCCTGCGGCCCCGGCCGCCGGCCTCCTTCCAGCGGTGGTGGCCGGCCGTCCGATGTGAAGCCCTGGACCCGGCGGCCTTTCCGTCGGCGGACGTTCCCTGGTGGCAGGACCTGGACACGCCGGCCGACCTGCGGTTCTGGCGGCGGTACTGGCTCCGACGGGGCCACGTCCTCCGCACGCCGTCCCGATGAAGTCCAGGCCCGGGATGGGAGTGGCCGACGTTCAAGATTATCGGTCCGATCCGGGACGTGGAGGTGATCGCGGGAAGTAACGAAGGGACGAGCCACGGTCTTGGGCCGTCGGGCCGGTCGGGATAACCCTTACATTTGATCGCCGCCGGGCAGACGATGAGGGCCGTCTGCCGCTCCCGGTAGGCGTAATCGTCCAAAAGCCGCAGGGCCAGGTAGGTCTTGCCCAGCCCCACGGAATCGGCGATGAGGACGCCGCCGTAGTTCTCCAGGATTTCCTTCGCCGCCAGATAGCCGTCATGCTGGAAGTCCGCCAGGGCGATGGGCGAGGGTTTTGCGTCCCTCTCGCCGAGGTCCTGATCCAGCTGGTCGCGCAGAGCCTCGTAGACAACCTTGATGTAGATTTCGTAGGGAGTGTAAACACGGGTAAAGTTTTCAAGAAGTGCCAGGAGCTCGGCCTTGTAATCCTCGGCTTCCGCCCAGTGGGCCTCGAACCAGTCCTGTAGCTCCCGAACCGCCGAGGACTGCTTCAGGACGGCGTTGAGTTCCCGGTTCGTGGTCAGCCCCCCGCCGGTGAAGTTGGAAGAGCCGACGATGCCCACGGCGCCCAGGGCGGGCACGCCGTGGACGATGTAGGCTTTGCCGTGCAGGAAGGTCCTCACATACCGCCGGATGGCCACGGCGTCCCGGGCCAGGAAGTCCCGCCAGCGCTGGATTTCGGTCGCTGTGACCTCGGCGCGTGCCGTGGCGTCCTCGAGTTCGGCCAGGAGCCGCTTCCCTACCACGAAGCGTTGTTCCTGTTCCTTGCCAAGGAGCAACCGCAGTTCGATCAGCCGGTAGATTTCCGGTTCCAAGACCTCCAGTCCTTTCAGGTTGAAATAGGCGGTGACCACATCCAGCCGTGGGCCCTGGCTCTGGGCCAGTACATTCCGCAAGACGTCAGCCAGTTTGTATTTGCGGTTGTCAACAAGATCGGGAATGCCCATCCACACCTCCCCCTCGGTTGAAAATGCAAGGGCAACCCCCTGTGGTTGCCCCAATGAAACCGTAGGGGCAACCCCCCGTGGTTGCCCCGCAATTGGGCAGGCACGGGGGCCTATATTTGGGCAGGCACAGGGGCCTGCCCCTACCAGGATGATGATACCGTGAATGTGGTTCGGCATGACGACGAATGCATCAATGGCAACGCCCGGATAATAACGGGGCAAATCGTTCCATACCGCCTGTACCATCCGTCCCGCGTCGTTCAACCGCATTGTCCCATCGACGACCTCGCCGAACAGACACACGCGGTTCTGGGTGACGATGGTCACAAAATACGCCCCTGGCTGCGTGTAATCGTATCCCTTCAGGCGAATACTGCGCCGATGGTGCTTTTCCGGGTCGTAGGGCATGGCTACACGCTCCTCGCCTTGACCAGGCGGTCCTTCACCAGCTGGGCCACCGCAGGTCTGGCGGGGAAATAGCGGTCGCCGTTGCGTTCTTTAACGATCCGGTAGCCGGCCCTGCGGACCTCATCCAGCGTCTGAAAGCCCGGGTTGTTCACGATTCGGTCCCGGATCGCCGCAAAGGTCATCCAGCGCATTTCCCGCCCTCCAGGCGTCTTAGCAAATGTCCTTCAGGCGCTCCGCCGGGTCTCTCATAGGGGGCGTGCCTCCTTCAGCACGCGTTCTCGAATCCGCGGCTTCATCCCCCGCTCACTGATCACATCGACGCGGCATCCGAGTCGTTTTTCCAGCTCCAGCACCAGCGCGGCATGGTCCAGGAGGGTGCGTCCCGGCTCGAAGGTCACGATCAAGTCCAGGTCGCTCGTTTCGTCCGCCTCGCCGCGCGCGACGGAGCCAAAGACCCGCACGTTGTGGGCTCCATATTTGGCGCAGATGCGCAAGATCTCCGAGCGTTTCTCTTTCAACAACCGGTCAAGGGACATGGTTCAGTCCTCCAGCTTGTCCGTCACGTCTTCCACGATGACGGGTTCCTTATCGTATAAAAATACATGATAACGTCGGCCCTTTTCCAGGATGGTAAAGAAGATATCGGGGGCGCGCAGGTATTTCCGCCCCATTTGTTGCCGGCGTAGGGACGATGGTCCATGTCCATCATGATAGGAGCGACCCGCTGGGTCGCCCCTACCATGGCGGAACGCCCCCACGTATTGTTGCATTACTCGGTCCTGGTCGTCCTGGACGGGGGGGCCAGGTCCGGGACCTGCGGGAGCTGACCCGACTCCCCGATGGGGCATCCTCTTGCCGCCGAGACGGCGAATCGATGTTTCCGGCTGAACCGGGTCGAGGGCGTCGGTTCTCATCCGGACCCTCCGGGACTGGACACGCCCGGCGCTTTCATAGATGCTAACCGAGGGGCGGGATGAGGCCGGCCCCCGGCACCTGGATGGGTCATGGTCCGAAGGGCTTTGATCGAACGCTGGCGGCGAGACGCCGTCCGTTGCTTTCAGGCGGCCGTGCAGGCCGTCGATCCCCTGACTTGTCTGCCGCGGTGGGTGAGTCTTCGGCGGGACGGCCTCCAGGTCGGATCCCAGACGTGGCCGCTCCCTGGACGGGTGTGGGTCGTCGGGGCCGGGAAGGCGTCGGCCCGGATGGCCCAGGCCCTGGAGGCGGTCCTGGGCGACCGTATCGCCGGGGGCGTCGTCGTCACGAAGGAGGGCCACGGCGTCGACCTTCGACGGATTCAGGTCTTGGAAGCGGGGCATCCCATCCCGGACGACCGCTCCCTGGCGGCGGCTGAGGCCATCCGTCGACAGTTGGCCGCCGTTCAGACCGGCGACGGCGTGTTCGTCCTCCTCAGCGGCGGGGCCTCGGCCCTCCTGGAGCTTCCCGTCGAGGGCGTGACCCTGGCGGACGTGCAGGTCGTGACGGACCGTCTCCTGCGGGCGGGGGCGACGATTCACGAAATGAACGCCGTCCGCAAGCACCTGTCCCGCGTCAAGGGCGGCCAGCTCCTGCGGTGGGTCCCGCCGTCGGTGCCCGTGTGGACGCTCGTCGTCAGCGACGTCGTGGGGAACGACCTGACCGTCATCGGGTCGGGTCCGACCGTGCCGGACCCCTCTACGTATGCGGACGCCGTCGAGGTCCTCCGACGTCTTCAGGTCTGGGACTGCATCCCGGACACCGTGCGGACGTACCTGACGGAGGGTCAGGCCGGGCGGCGGCCCGAGACGCCCAAGCCGGGCGACCCCCTGTTCGCCCGTTCTCATGTGTGGATCGTGGCGGACAATCAGACGGCCCTCCAAGCGGCGGCCCGGGCGGCCCGGGACCGGGGCTACCACGTGACGGTCCTGACGAGCTTCCTCGAGGGTTCCGTCATCGAGGTCGCCCGATGGGTCCGGGCCGTGGCCCGCCAGGTGCAGACGTATGGCCAGCCCGTCCGACCGCCGGCCTGCGTCCTGATGGGCGGCGAGACGACCGTCCAGGTGCGGGGCTCGGGTCGGGGCGGCCGCAACCAAGAGCTGGCGACCCGCGTGGGGGCCCTTCTGCAAGAAGACGAGGCTGTCGTATTCTTGAGCGCCGGGACCGACGGGACCGACGGCCCGACGGACGCCGCCGGCGGGCTCGTCGACCCCTGGCGCGTCCACCGGGCCCGGCGGGCGGGGATTCATCCCGAGCCTTTTCTGGCCGACAACGACACGTATCACTACCTGGCACAGGTCGGGGGCCTCCTGAAGACCGGACCGACCTACACGAACGTGATGGACCTGCTCGTCCTGATCGTGGGCAGTGAAAAAACGTAGGTCCCGGGTGCCGGCCATCGGGTCCCAGGATTCGTAGCAGAGCGGTTGGTCCCCTGAGGATCCCCGGAGACTCAGCCCGGCCGACCCCTCGAGAAGGACGATTTTTCAAGCCGGTGACGAGTGGTGAACGGCAAAGAGGCCATGCCGGACGCGCCGTTCGCCATTCGCTACTCGCCGGGCTTGAAACATCGTACTTTCCGGGCGATGGAGAAGGTCGATCCGTCGCCATTCTCACGGGGTCGACCGCTCTGCTGAGTCTGGAGTCAGGGGTCCTCGCCGGGGCCCGGCGCCCGGGGCCTGGGACCTTTTCCGCACGGAGCCGTCGAGTGCGGCGACGTAACCGACTGCTGGGACTGGGAGTCGTCGTCTGGCTCGTGACGGCCGGCGGGGCCGTCGCCCAGGTCGTCCGTCAGGTGCGGTGGACCTTTGAGGGTCCCCGGCCGGCCTATGACTTGGACCGTCTGCTGGCGGTCCGCCCCGGGGAAGTCCTGACGGACGAAACCCTGGCGGCGTCTCTGCAGAACGTGTACCTGACCGGTCTGTGCGAGCAGGTCACGGCGCGGGTATCGCCTGTCGGGGGCCTCTCGCAGGGATCGAGCGGCGCAGGGGCGGGCTCTTCAGCCGTGGACCTGACGATGACTTGTGTGACGCCGTCCCGTATCGAGGACGTGCGATTCTATTACGTCACGAGCCGAACGTTTTCCCCTCGCCGCTTACAGCGGCATATGACAGACTTTGCCCTCGGCCTCCCTTACGACCCGGCCCAGGTCGAACGCTGGAAGGAGGACATTCGGCGCTTTTATGAGGAAGCCGGTTTTGAGTCGCCGGACGTGCATGCCCATTTTGAGGAGGTCGATGCCCGACGGCGGTCCGGCGTCTTGCGGGTCTACGTCGACGAGGGCACGCCCCGGCGGATTCGGCGTTGGGCTTGGTCGGCCGGTCCCGTTTGTCCGACCCTGCGCGGCCCTGTCGAGACCCTCTTGCACAAGGCGGAACGATGGAACCCGGCCCTTCAGTCGGCCATCCAGCGGGTCGTCCAGCGGGTTCGTCAGGAGGGGTACTGGACGGCTTACTTGGAGGCCACGTGGTCGGACGGTGTCGTTCGCCTGGACGGGCAGTGCGGACCCCGCATGCGGGTCGAGGTCGTGGGCTGGCCGCCGGAGGTCCCGCCGGTCCAGGCGTGGCTCGACTGGGTCGGGGACGCCCGGGCCTGGTCCGACGACCTGCTGGAGACCCTGGGGGGTATGCTCCAGCGGACCCTCCAGGCGCATGCCTACCCGCAGGCCCGGGTGACGTGGGAGGTCCGGACCCAAACGCCGGCGGCGGTCGCCGTCGTGTTCCGGGTCGAGCCCGGGCCGATGGCCCGCATCACGTCGATCCGGTGGGAGGGCCTGCCGGACGAGCTCCAGCCGGAAGTCCAACCCTGGGGTCCCGGGTCGCCCTGGGTCTACGACCAGTTCCAGGCATGGCTTCGCCGCTTCCAGGTCAGCCTTCAGGCGCGGGGCTACCAGCCGGTCGAATTCCAGGTCGTCCCCGAGTACGGCAATCCGGGCGACGTTCGTCTGCGGGTCCTCTGTAGCATCGGCCCGCGGCGATACGTCCAGGACATCGACTTCTGGGGGAACTCGGTATGGAGCGATGAGGAGCTGGCGGCCTATATCCCCCTGCGGCGGGGCCAGGCCCTGGAGCCGCGTCTGCTGGACCTGAGCCTTCAGGCGATTCGACAGAAATACTACCAAGCGGGCTATTTCCGGGTTCAGGTCGAGCCCCGCGTGGAGTCCGTCCCGGGCCGGCCGGATGCCGTGCGGGTCGACTTCTACGTCCTGGAGGGCGAGCCGACTTACGTCGACCGGGTCATCTTCCGGGGCCTGTACTACACGCAGGCAGGCGTCCTGTACCGTCTCCTGCCGTTTCGCGAGGGGGACGTCCTGCAGGCGGACCGGTTGGAAGCCTTTCAGAACCGCTTATACGACCTCGGCCTCTTCGAACGGGTCGAGATCCCTCTGCCACTTCCCCAACAGATGGGGGACCGACAGGACTTGCTGGTCATCGTCCGGGAGGCCCGGCCGGCCCGCTTCAGCTACGGCCTGGGGTATCAGGAAAATGACCGGGTCCGGGGCATCCTGAACGCTCAGTACAACAATTTCCTGGGCCGGGGCTACCGGCTGTACGCCCTGTTCCGCTTCAGCTTCGTCAACTGGCGGGTCCTGGGCTCCTTCGGGGGCCGCTTCGTCGGGGGCCTGCCCGTCGAGTGGCAGGTCGCCGGCGAGACGGGCTTCCAGCGTCAGCCGAATTTTGACCTCTTCCAGACCCGGGGCCTGCTCCAAGGGGTCTATCGGTACGGACCCCGGTCCCTCCTGACGGGCCAGTGGGAGGTCGGCGAGACCCGCCTGGAGAACCTGGCCCGGACCCTGAGTCCCGAGGAGGTCGAGCTGATCGCCCGGGAATTCGAAAACCTGCGGTTGACGAAACTCTCGCTGGGATGGCTCCGGGACACCCGGGATTCGGTCTTGAATGCCACCCGTGGGCAATTCTTGAGTCTGACCGGGGAGCTCAGCCTGCGGCGTTGGGGGTCCGACGTGACGTTCGTGAAGCTGGCGGGCCAATGGAGCGTCTACGTCCCCCTGACGTCGGGCTGGGTCCTGGCCGTCGCCCAGCGGGCCGGCTGGAGCCGTCGCTTCGAGGCACCGGCCCGGCTCCCGCCCGACCAGCGGGTCCTGCTCCCGCCGAGCCAGCGGTTCTTTGCCGGCGGAAGCCGCACGCATCGGGGCTTTGACTTCAACGCGCTGGGGCCGCCTTTGGGCGGGAACGCCCTGTGGCTGACGACGGTCGAACAGCGCTGGAACCTGCGGCCGACCTGGGGCCTCGTGCTGTTCCTCGACGTCGGCAACGTGTTCCTCGAAAATCCGAGCCTCCGCTGGTCGGACCTCCGGAAGGCCGGGGGGGTCGGCCTTCGCTACATCGCCCCCTTCGGGCCTATCGGCGTGGACTTGGCCTGGCTCCTGGACCCACGGCCCGGGGAAAAGCGCTTCCACTGGTTCGTGACCGTCGGGCAGGAGTTCTGACACGACTGGATAGTACGCCCATCGGGTTTGCATCCATCTTGCATCCTGTGTCCTGCGTCTTGTATCTTGTAGCTTGTACCCCGCATCCGGCCTGATCATGGAATCCCGTCGAGCCCTCATCAGCGTGTACGACAAGACGGGCCTGACCGACCTGGCCCGGGCGCTGGCCGACCACCGCTTCGAGATCCTCGCCACGGGCGGGACGGCTCGGCTCCTGCAGGACCAGGACGTCGACGTCCGGCCCGTCGAGGACGTGACCGGCTTCCCGGAGGTCCTGGGCGGCCGGGTCAAGACGCTTCATCCGGCCGTCTTTGCAGGCATCCTCGCCCGCCGGGACCGCCCTGAGGACGAGGCCCAGCTCCGGCAGTACGGCCTGGCCCCCATCGACCTCGTCGTCGTCAACCTCTACCCCTTTGAAGAACGGGCCCGGCAGGGGCTTTCCCTCGAAGGGCTCATGGAGTGGGTCGACATCGGCGGCGTGGCCCTCATCCGGGCGGCCGCCAAGAACTGGCCGTGGGTGACGGTCCTCGTCGACCCGACCGACTATCCGGTCCTGATCGACCTTCTCCGGCAGGGCCCATGGCCCCCGCCGGCGTCCTTCCGGAAGGCGATGGCCGCCAAGGCCTTTGCCTACACGGCCGTTTACGACGCCGTCGTCACGGCCCGCTTCTATCAGGACCTCGACCCGGAGGGGCCGCCCCTGTGGCCCCTGGCCCTCGTCCGGGAGCGGGCCTTGCGCTACGGCGAAAATCCCCATCAGCGGGGCTACTGGTACGCCCTCCGGCCCGAAGCTCCCGTCGCCCTCCATCGGGCCCACCAGCTCCAGGGGAAAGAACTTTCGTACAACAACATCCTCGACCTGGACGCCGCCGTCCGGGTCGTCGCCGACTTCGAGGGAGAAGCCGAGGGCGTCGTCGCCGTCGTCATCAAGCACAACACGCCGTCCGGCGTGGCCGTCGCCGCCACGGCCCGGGACGCCTACGTCCGGGCCCGAGACGCCGACGCCGTGGCCGCCTTCGGAGGCATCGCCGGCGTCGGGGCCGTCGTCGACGAGGCGGCCGCCGAGGCCATCGTCGAGACCTTCATGGAGTGCGTCATCGCCCCCGGCTACACGGACGAGGCCCTCCGGGTCCTCGCCCGGAAGAAGAACCTGCGGGTCCTGGAGCTGGCCGGGCCCTGGCGGCCGGACCGATCCGTCGAGGTCCGGTCGGTCTTGGGCGGCGTCCTCGTCCAGGACGGCGACTGGCCCGTCGAGGAACCCCAGGCGTGGCGGGTCGTCA
Organism: bacterium HR11; assembly: GCA_002898535.1. NCBI lineage: Bacteria > bacterium HR11. Next base: position 20,114 of record BEHN01000006.1, on the reverse strand, counting down.
CGAAGCGAGCCCCGTCGGAGGCCGAATGGCGGGACCTGGCCTTCGCCTGGCGGGTCGCCAAGCACGTCAAGAGCAATGCCATCGTCTTGGCCCGAGACCTTCGGACGGTCGGCATCGGCGGAGGTCAGGTCAGCCGCGTCGATGCCGTCCGGGTCGCCGTCCAGAAGGCGCCGGCGGCCGACCTGCGGGGGGCCGTGGCGGCGTCGGATGCTTTCTTCCCCTTCCGGGACGGCGTCGACGAATTGGCCCGGGCGGGCGTCACGGCCGTCATCCAGCCCGGCGGCTCTATCCGGGACGACGAGGTCATCCAGGCGGCCGACGAACACGGGATGGCGATGGTTGTAACGGGCCGCCGCCACTTCCGCCATTAGGCCCCCACTTTCACGCCCCGCTCCTTAGACCCGTCTCCGGCCCCTCTAAGCCCCGAGGCCTGGAAGCGCTATTCGGTCTGATTCATTTCATACAGGTAGGCAATGCCCCGGAGGGTCAGGAGGAGGTCGATTCTCTGCATGTAAGGGCTCGTGTCGGCCAGCAGGGGGGCCAGGCCGCCGGTGGCGATGAACTGAGTTTTCTCGCCCAGGACGGCCTGGATCTCCCGAGCGATCCGCTCGATCAGGCCGGCGTAGCCGTAAAAGAGGCCGGCCTGCATGGCATGGGGCGTGTTCCGGCCGATGACGCCCGGCGGGCGCCGGACCTCGACCCGGGGCAGGCGGGCGGCCCGCTGGAAGAGGGCGTCGGCCGAGATCTCGATGCCCGGGGCGATGACGCCGCCGAGGTACTCGCCCCGCTCGCTGACGATGTCGAAGGTCGTCGCCGTCCCGAGGTCGATGACGACGCAGGGGCCGCCGAGCTCCCGGAAGGCCGCCACGGCGTTGGCGATGCGGTCGGCCCCGACGGCCTTCGGGTCCTCGTAGAGGATGGGCATCCCGGTCCGGATGCCCGGCTCGACGACAAACGGCGTATGGCCCAGGTACTTTTGGCAGGCCTGGACGACCCGGTCCGTCATCGGAGGGACGACGCTGGCGAGGGCGACCCCCCGGAGACGGTCGGGGCCGCCCCGGTTCCAGTGGAGGACCCACCGGAACCACAGGCCCCACTCGTCGGCCGTGCGGTCCCGGTCCGACTGGAAGCGGTAGGCGTCGACGATGGCGCCCGCCTGCCAGAACCCGACGCTCGTCTGGGTATTGCCGATGTCGATGACCATGAGTTCGTCCCGCTCCATGGCCGTATGACTCCGGATGGCGAATGGCGAGTGGCGAACGGCGAATCGCGACCATGCCTTTCTCGACCTGCCGTGCGCTATTCCGCGCGATTCGTTGTTCGCGATTCACCGTTCGCCCTTGGGCCGATGGGCCAGGGACGGGAAAAGCCGTCCCGTCGGAGTGATTCCACGGTCCCACCTGCCCACCTGCCTACCTGCCCACCTGCCCATCTGCCTACCTGCCCATACCGGAGGGCCGCGTCAAGCCTTCGGCGTCAGCATCCCGGGCGGCACTGTCTCCGGCGAGCCTGTCTCAGGCCGGCCCTCAGCGATGGCCAGGAGGCCGCCGGACATGACCAGCCGCAAGGCTTCGTTGGAAGGCAAGTCCAAGGGGATCACGGCGCGCCGGGGGAGGATGAGCATCCGTCCGCCTGTCGGGTTCGGCGTGTTGGGAATGAAGACGTAGACCCAGTCGGCGTCGCTCTCGGCGCTCCATCCGGCATCCTCCGGCCCCGGGTCCGGCCCGACCGACGGAGCGCTTCGCAGGAGCCGACGGACGGCCGGCGGGACCGGCGCCGTGACGAACCCGATGACGTAGCTCCCGGGCTGGGGGTAGGGCACCAGGACGGCCCGCTGGAAGGCCATCGCCCGGGTCGCTTGGAGAGTCTCCAGGATTTTGCGGGACGTCCCGTAGATGACCCGGACGACCGGCAGTTGCATCATGAGGCGGTCGATGCCCTGCTGAAGCCGCCGACCCAAGTAGTAGGGGGCGATGACGCCGGTCGCCAAGATGAGGACGAGGGCGATGCCGACCCCGAGGCCCGGGATCCGATGCCCCAAGAGGGCCTCGACCAGGGGCTGGAAGAGACGGTCCAACCGTTCCGTGAACAAATACAGGACCCATACCGTGACGAGCAGGGGCGTCAGGACGACCAGACCCGTCAGGAAGGTCCGCCGAAAACGGATCCACAGACGATGGGTCATACCTCCGACTCCTTCGGTCACAGTCGGGCGGCCCGCCGGGCCCGGGCGGCCTCGTAGCGCTGGCGCTCGGCCTCCGTCTGAGGGAGGACCGGCGGGACCGGCGTCGGACGACCCGCCTCGTCGAGGGCCACGTAGGTCAGGAGGGCCGTACAGCAGTGCCGGCGCGCCCCCGTCGTCGGGGCCTCGGCGTAGACCTCGACCTGGACTTCCATCGAAGTCCGGCCCGTGAAGTTGACCCACGCCTGGAGGACGATGAATTCCCCGACCCGGATGGGCGCCCGAAAGTCGACGCTGTCGATCCGGGCCGTCACGACCGGCCGTCGGGCGTGCCGCATGGCGGCGACCGACCCGGCGACGTCGATGAGCTGGAGGACCCGACCCCCGAAGACGGTCCCGAGGGGATTGGCGTCGTTGGGGAAGGCGATCTCGACCATTTCCGTGAACGATTCGGCGACGGGCTTGCCTTCCATCGGACCTCCGCAGGAAGTCCCAGGGACCGGGTCTCGGGTCCCGGGTTCATCGGGACGACCCTGGGCCTGGGACCCGGCGCCGCTCCAGGGGCGAGCCCTCAGAGGCGGTCCTTGATACGGTACAGAAATTCGAGGACGGCCGCACAGTTCGGGGGCCGGTCCTCCATCCGCTTGGCCAAGAGCTTCAGGACCCAGTCGTTCAGGAACTCCGGTACGTTCGGGACCCAGTGCCGGAGGGGCGGGGGCATCTCGGTCAACTGCTTGGTCAGGATCGCCTGGACGGTCTCACCCGAAAAAGCCTCCCGGCCGGTCAGCATGAAGTAGAAGATGGCCCCCAGGGCGTACAGGTCCGTCCGGACGTCCAGACGCTGACCCTGAATCTGTTCGGGGGCCATATATTTGGGGGACCCGACGATGCTCTGGGTCTGCGTGTGGTCCGAACTGTCCAAGACGCCGGCGATGCCGAAGTCCAGGATCTTGACCCGGCCGTCCTGGGTGACCATGACGTTCTGGGGCTTCAGGTCCCGATGGATGACGCCGACGTCGTGGGCGGCCTTCAGGCCCTCGACGATCTGGACGGCCAGTTTCCACCACAGCCGCGGCGGGATGGGGCCCGTCCGACGGACGATGGCGTCCAGAGAGGCGCCGGGGACGTATTCCATCGTGACGTATCGGGCTCCCCGGTAAGTCCCCAGCTCGAACAGCCGCACGACGTTCGGATGCAGGATCGACCGGGCGAGCTTGACCTCCCGAAGGAGCCGATGGGACATGGCGGCCGTCGCCATCAAGTCCGAGTGCCAGACCTTCAGGGCGACCTTCTCGCCCAGGACGCGATCGTGGGCGAGGTACACGCGAGCCATCCCGCCCCGGCCGAGTTCCTTCAAGATCTCATAACGGTCGTCGATGACGGCGCCCTCGTAGATGTCGATGGTCGCCAGGGCCTCGACGACGCCGTCCATCGAGGCGACCCGGCGGGCGAGGTCCGCCTGGAGGCAGGCCGTCAGGATGCGGGCCAGGGGGGTCGGGACGCCGGCGTCGGTCAGGTCGAGGGGCCACGTCGGGAGACGGCGCAGGAGGAGCTCATGGAGGAGGACCCCGAAGGCGTACACGTCGCTGGCCGGGCTCAGAGCCTGGCGGGTGCGGTACTCCGGCGATGCGTAAGGCGTCTCGGCCGGCAAGGCCGAGAGATAGACGTCCCAGGGGACCAGCTTGACGGACCGGTCCGGGGCGACCAGGACGTGCTCCGGTAGAAGGGCCCCGAAGACGACCTGCGAGCGGTGGCAGAAGGCCAGGGCCTGGGCGACCTGCAGGGCGACCTCCTGGACCTCGGCGACGGACCGGGGCGTCTGGAGCCAGTCCCGCAGGCTGACGCCTTCGGCGTATTCGACGCTGACGAGCAGGGCGCCGCCGTCCGCGGCCACGTCATACGGGAGGGCCAGAAAGCGATGCCGCAGGTTCCGGAGGCCCTGGAGCCGGGCCGCCGCCTCTGAAAGGACCAGGCCCGGGGCCTGAATCCGCTGGACCAGGGCCGGCGAGTTGCGCCGTTTGTCGACGACCTTGAGGAGCGTCATGTGGGGCGCCGAAACGAGGACGCCCAAGACGTCCCAGCGGGGGTCGAGGGCGTGAGTCTGGGCGTCCGGCACCGCCGGGGTCGGCGCCGTCGTCAGCCGCCGGATCCGCTCCTGCGTGTCGGCGTAATGCATGTCCTGGGCGACGACCGACTCGTAGACGGCCAGGGCCTCCTGGAAGCGGCCCAGGGCCTCCAGGGCCCGACCCTGGAGGTAGTACAGCTCGACCATGTCGGCGTCGAGGTCCTTGGCGGCGATCAGCTCCTCGACCCGCCGAAGGGCGAGACTGGCCATTCCCTTTTCGATCCAGAGGCGGCACAAGAGGGCTACGCCCTGGACGTAGGCGGGGTCCTGACGGTCGACCTTCTGAAGGAGGGCGATGGCCTCGTCGGTCCGACCGAGTTGATGAAGAAGCCGGCCGGCGTCGGCGTACCGCTGGCCCTGGACATACAGGTCGACGGCCGCCTCCAGACGGCCGGCCTTCTCGTAGTAGGCGGCCGCCTGAAGAGGACTCCCCATCTTGGCATACACGGCCGCCGCCCGGTCCCAGGCCTGGGCCCGGACGTACAGCTCGACGGCCGCCTCCCACTCGCCGGCCTGCTCGTAGAGAAAGCCCGCATCGACGTACCGGCCCATCTGGTCAAAGGCCTGAGCGGCCTGGAGGGGTTGGCCGGCCGCCATGTAGTACTTGGCCGCCTCGGCGAATTCGCCCAGGTGGAAGTAAACGTCCCCGCACAGCCGGAGGGCGACCCGGGCCTCGGGGTAGCGCTCGATGATGGACCGGCCGGTCACGTAGTCCTCCAGCCGGACCGACATCTCGAGGGCCTTGACGGCATCCCCGCAGGCGAGGTACGCCTCCCGGGCCTTCTTGAATTCGCCGACGGCCTCGTAGAGCTCGGCCGCCCGATGGAGTTGCTGGGTCCGGGCATAGGCCTGGGCGGCGAGCCGACAAATGGCCTGGTACTCCCGCCGCCATTCGGGCAGGTACTCCCGCTCCTTGCGCTCGGCCTCCAGGACCGCCAGGGCCCGTTCGGCCATGAGGGCCGCCTTCTCGAACATCTCGGCCCGGTAGTAATACTGGGCCGCTTCCCCCCACTGGCGGATCTTCTCGGCGTACTCACCGGCCCGGTCCCACTGGTTCAGCCGCAGGGCCAGCTCTTTGGCCCGGCCGTAGTCCTGGGCCTTCTCGAAGGCCTGCCGGGCCTCGTTCAGGAGGTCCGCCTTTAGATACGCTTCCCCGGCTTCCCGGTACCGCCGGGCCTGGACCCAGAAGTCGCCGGCCCGCTCCCACTGGCCGATCTCCTCGCATAACATGGCCGCTTCGACGAACAGACTGCCCTGGAGATAGGCCTGGAGGGCCTCGTCGTAGGCACCGATCATCCGGAAGCGGTCGCCGGCCGTACGGAAGTCCCCGGCCTTGAGAGCCCGCCGGGCTTCACTCCGAGGGTCCGACTTTCCGAAGAGTCCCCACGCCATGACCCTGCCGATGCCGTGTCGGGTGCAGAAATATTGCGAATCGTGAATTGCGGATTGCGAATCGAAAATCGAGCGATCGGGGCATACTTCGGCACTCCGGCCTATATCGCAGATCCCACCTTCCATTCGGAATTCGCAACCCGAAACTTCCGAATCCCTCACACCCGACCCCCAAAATCATACCGACCCGTCCCGACCCTGCCAAGCCGTCAGGGCGGGTGGACGGCTTGGGCCCAGGGGGTCCATGGTCTATGGTCCGGGGTCCATGGTCTGGGGTCGGATATCGAGGGTCCGATCCCGGTCCCGTCGGATGGATGAGACTGGTTCTGCAAATAGTGATACCGTCTTTTTATCGGATCTTGACCCTGAGAGTCTTGGATATTAGGCTTCCCTGCCTTAGCAGAGCTGTTCGGTTGGGAGAAGCGCTGTTCCCATCCGGGAAAACGGTGGCCCGGCCATCTCGATGTTTCAAGCTTGTTAAGGATGACACCGCCATCCCTGGCGGTGTTCAGATGGGATCGGCCCGGCCAGGACGGGCGGTGCATGGGGAGGACGCCCGCAGGACGGGGGGCTCTCTCCGGAAGCCACCGGCATGACGGCCGGTGTTCCGAGGATAGACGCCCGTCTCTCGACCGGCCCATCGGCCGACCTGCCGACGGCCCATCTGCCGAATGCTTGAAAAATCGTGCTTTCCGGGGGATGAGCAAGATGGTTCTGACGCCATCCTCACGAACCGAACGGCTCTGTTAGAATCTCAGACATACGCCTACCGGCAGGACTAAATCCTTATGGGCAGAGGGGAGAATGGACCGGTGGACGGCTCGGCGGGTCTTGCGGGTCGGTGGGATCGTCTTGGTGGGCATTTACGGCATCGTCTGTGCCCGGGACCCCGCCGACTTCGGGTTCCTCGACGGCGTCGACCTCGTCTTTCATGAGGCGGGCCATGTAATTTTCGGGGCTTTCGGTGAATTCATCGGGGTCCTGGGCGGGACGCTCATGCAGGTCCTCGTCCCGGTCAGCGTCACGGTCTACTTCTATCTGCACCGACAGGTCTATTCGGCCGCCGTCGCCCTCTTCTGGGTCGCCCAGAACTGCTTCAACGTCTCGGTGTACGTCAAGGACGCTCGGGCGCAAGTCTTGCCCCTCCTGGGCGAGGGTCACGACTGGAATTACCTCCTCGGGCGGCTTCACCTGCTGGACTGGGACCAGGCTTTGGGGAACCTGGTCTATGCCCTGGGCCTCGTCCTCCTCGGCGGGTCCGTCGTCGGCGGCCTGTACGCCGCCCTGGACCCGTCCCCGGACGACTGACTCTGCGGAACCTTCTACCATAGGACCGTCAGGCCGTACTGGCCCAGGATGGAGTCTGGCGTGACAGAGCCGTTGGGCCCGTGAAAACCCGTAGAGTGTATTTCAAAAACTCCATTCCACCGCTGAGACGCCGAGAACGCAGAGAAAAATCGAAGAAAAACCCGCCTCCTCTGCGTCCTCTGCGCCTCGGCGTGAGTTTTGAAACAGGCTGTAGGGATTCAGCCTTTCCGACCCTTCGGGGGAAGCCGGCGGCCGCATGGTCGACCGACGAGTCCATCCAGCCTTCCGGGTCCGGGATTGGATTCAAGATATTGTAGGTTTAAAGGAGCTCCCCCCTACAACTTGACATGGTAGAAAAGTTCAGTAAAATAAGGCCGCAAATTGGGAGAAGAACGGTCATGAGCGGCACGTCGAGGCCCGTCGCCGTCCTGTGGGGGCGCTCGACCTTCACGGGGGCCGTCCTCAAGCACGTCGCCGGGGCGACCTTCCCGCCCCTGGGGTCGATGCTGTACGCCCGATGGGCCGACGTCGAGGTCCTCGCCCGGGTCGTGTCGGCCGTCGGCGAGAATCCCTACCTGTTTGCGTACGGCGTCCAGGAGAAGCTGGCCCACCGAGCCGCCGAGGACGGGGCCGGCCTGCCCCTCGGCCGGGACATCTTCACCCTGGAGGTCCGCTACTGCTACTGCCTCCGGGGGGGTCATCCCGAGCGGCTTCCCCAGCCCCTGCCGTCGGGGACGCTCTTTTACCGGGCCGACCGGGCGACCCTGGCCCGCATGGGCCGGGCCGGCTGGTGGGTCCTCGGAGAATACGACGGCGTGCCCGAGCCGGTCCTGGCCCGACCCTTTGACGCCCGGGGCTTTGGCGAGGCCGTTCACGTCGGGGTCTTCGGCCGGTCCGGCTCGGGCAAGACGGTCCTGTCGGCGGCCCTCGTGTTTGCCCTGATGGTCCGGGGCCTGCGGGGGGTCCTCGTGTTGGACCCCCAGGGCGAATGGTCGGCCGACCGCATCCGGGGCTATCCCTTCGAGCGGGTCTGCGCCGCCCTGGGGTGGCATCGGCGTACGCTGACCCTGCGGGACTTCCAGTTCGACGACCCGGCGCTCCTCCTGGACGTCTTGCGCCTCCGGGGGGTCTTGCGGGACCTGGGGTTCAAGACGGCCGAAAAGGAGGAGGCGGCCGTCCGGGCCCTGGCCGGGATGGGGGCGGGTCTCTCGTCGCTCGAGTCCTGGGAGGCCTTTGTGACGACCCTCCGGCGGGCCTTGCGGCACATCTACGCCGACCCCGACCGGCGGGCCGAGATCGAGGACGTCCTCTGTCGGCCGGGCCTCGTGACGCTAAGGGGAATCCGGCAGGCTTTCGAGGAGGTCGCTGGGCTCTTTCGGAAGACGCCGGGCCGCATCGCCGTGAGCGAGTTCCTGTCCTCGCTCGCCCGGTCTGAGTTCTGGACCCTGCGGCTGGACCCGGCCCGACCCGAGGACGTCCTCCTGGCGGCGCATCTGCTGGCGGCCTTGCGGACGCAGGCCCTGGCCGCCTGGGCCCGGGGGGAGCCGGCCAACGTCCTGGTCGTCATCGACGAGGCCCACTGGGTCGTCCCCCAGGAGACCCAGCCGGGGCCCCTGGGCGACGTCGTCCGGCGGGCCGTCCGGGAGCTCCGGAAGGCCGGCGTCGGGTTCCTCCTGATTTCCCAGTCGGTCGCCGACACGGACAAGGAGGTCGTCCGGAACCTGGCCCACTTCTTCATCGGCCCGGGTCTCGGCCTGGGGAGCGACCCGGAGGCCCTGCGGGCGATCCTGGGCGGGGACGGCCTGGCCGTCTACGAGACCCTGCCGCCGCCGGGGTTTCAGGGCCAGTGGCCCTTCATCTCGACGGGCCGGCTGAGTCCGACGATGGGGGGCGCCAGTGCCGCCGTCATCAGCGTCCTGGCCGACTGGGAGCAGGCGTGGGCCTTCAACCGTTCGAACGGGGCGGGCGAACCCCGTCGGGCCCGTCCCCGGGACCTGGAGGGGCTTCCCCGGCTGGTCCCGCTGGAGTCGGCGTAAGGGGGGCGGCGGCGCCACCTTACTGCCTCATGGCCTTACTGCCCTTGCTAAGAGATTCTTCAGCCGCCGGCGGGCCCGGTGGAGGCGGACCTTCACGTTGGACTCCGAGAGGCCCAGGACCCGGGCGACCTCCTGAGTCGAGAGACCCTCGATTTCCCGCAAGAGGTATACGGACCGCAGGGATTCGGGAAGCCGTTCGACGGCCGTCCAGAAGAGGCGTCGCTCCTCGTCCTGGAGGGCCTGCTCCTCGGGCCCCGGCGAGAGGGGAAACTTCGAGAGGGCGGCCAGGTCGGGTCGCTCGTCCAGGGACACCATCGTGGCCCACCGGGTCGATTCCCGACGGGACCGCAGGCACTCGTGGAAGAGGATCTGGTACAGCCAGGTGATCAGACGGCTTTCGCCTCGGAACTGGTGGATCTTCTGGAGGGCGATGGTCAGGGCCTCCTGGGCGGCGTCCCGGGCGAGGTCCGGCTGGCGGCACATCCGATAGGCCAGGTGGTAGACGCGGGGAAGGTAGAGTTCGATGAATCGCTGGACGGCCGCCGGTTCGTGGGCCTGCAGGTCTTCCAGGGCCTCTTCGGGGGATGGCGGCACCCCGACGTCGGGCGGGTGGCGGGGTATCGGCATTGGGCGCCTTCCCGGACAGAAGCATCAGGTAGCGGGTATTATGCCACGGGAAGGCGGACGCGCGCCAGGGCCCTTGGGAAATTGCGAATCGGCCGGTCGGGGCTTAGACTAAACGCAGATCCCGGACCTCAGCCATCCGTCGGTTCGGGCATTCGGGCGTCCGGGAGCTCGGCCGGTAGGCCATTTTCCATGCCAGGCCCGCTTGCCTGAGCGGGGTCCCGAGATCCAGGCGATGAACCCCAGACCACCGACCGTTCGCCGTTCGCCATTTGCCGTTCACTGAGAGGCCGAAGATGGACGCGCCCAAGAAGGTCACGATCACTATCGACGGCCGGGTCATCGAGACGACCGAGGGCCTGACGGTCATTCAGGTCACGGACCAGGTCGGCATCCCGATTCCCCGGTACTGCTATCATCCGGGCTTGAGCATCGTCGGCAACTGTCGGATTTGTCTCGTCAAGGTCGAGAAGATCCCTAAGCTCGTGCCGGCCTGTGCGACGCCCGTCCAGGACGGCATGGTCGTCTATACGAACACGGACGACGTCGTCGAGGCCCGCCGGTCGGTCCTGGAGTTCCTGCTTTTGAACCATCCCGTCGACTGTCCCGTGTGCGACCGCTCCGGCGAGTGCTATCTCCAGGACTACTACATGCAGTTTGGGCTTTACCGGAAGCGGCGCTTCGCCCCCCGACTTCATAAGGAAAAGGCCAAGCCCATCGGGCCTTACGTGATCCTGGACCAGGAGCGGTGCATCCTGTGCACCCGCTGTATCCGGGTCTGTGAGGAAGTCGCCAAGAAGCCCCAACTTGGCCTCTTCCAGCGGGGGAACCGGACGGTCCTGGACGTGTTCCCGGGCCAGCAACTCGACCACGATTATTCGGGATGCACCGTGGACGTCTGTCCCGTCGGGGCCCTCCTGGACCGGGACTTCCGGTTTAAGGCCCGCGTATGGTTCCTGAACCGGACTCGCTCGATCTGTCCCGGCTGTAGCACGGGTTGCAACATCTACGTCGACTGGAACGAGGACAAGCCGTACCTCGCCCAGGGCCAGCGGGTCTTCCGGCTGAAGCCCCGCTACAATCCCGACGTGAATCGCTACTGGATGTGCGACTACGGCCGATACGGTTACAAGTACATCGACCGGGACCGCATCCCCCGGCCCTACCGGCAGACGGACGGCCGGCGTCAGCCCATCGAGTGGTCGGAAGCCCTGGAGCTCATCCGGACTCATGTGGAGACGACGCTCCGGGAGGTCGGTCCCGCCGGGATCGCCGTCCTGCTGTCGCCCCACCTCTCGACGGAGGAGCTCTATCTCGGGTGGAAGCTCTTCGCCGAGGCCCTCGGCGTCCGGGACATCCATTACGAGATGCCGACCCGGAATCCGAAGGCCGACGACTTCCTGATCCGGGCCGAAAAATTCCCGAACGCCGCCGGAGCCCGGCTCCTGGGCATCGGGACCGACGGCTCGGCCCGGGCCATCCTGGAGAACGCCGCCCAGGGCCGGTACCGGCTTCTGTGGCTCGTCGGGCAAAATCCGGTCCGGTGCTACGGCGCCGAGCTGTTCCAGGCCGTCGTCCGGCAGACGCCCCTGGTCGTCCTGCAGACGGTCAACTGGACGGAGAGCACGTCGCTCGCCCATTTGATCCTGCCTGCCGCGCCGTTTGCCGAAAAGGAGGGGACCTTCGTGAACGCCCAGTATCGCATCCAGCGTTTCTGGCCGGCCGTCCGGCCTTACAAGCAGGCCCGACCCGACTGGGTCATCTTTCAGGACGTGGCCCGGGCGTTGGGTCTGCCGGGATGGAATTACATTCGGGCCGAGGACGTCTTTCAGGAGATGGCCCGCCGATTCCCGGTCTTTCAGGGTCTCGACTATGCGACCATCGGCGACCGGGGCGTCGCCCTGCAGGTCGAGCGGGCGGCGGCGCCGGTCGGCGCCGGGGCTTAGAGTTCGGTCAGGCCCGAACACCCGACACCCATGGCCGTCTGTCTTGCCCTTGAAGTGCGCCTTAGCGTGTCCGGACTGGACGTATCGGAGTCTTGAATACCAGGCCGTCCTCCGGCACATCGCCGGCTGGGCCGGCTTCTACGGACGGCGGTACCTGCGGCGGCTTCGCCCCCTGGCCGACCGGCGGTGCATCCGCCGACGGCAGGTCGTCCTCGAGGAAATCCTGAAGACGTATGAACGGGCGGGCCGGCCGTCTCTGCGGTTCTTACCTGACTTGCGGGCCATCGTCCGCACGGTCCGCCTGGAAGGAGCATGCCTGGCCCCCGAGGAGCTCTGGACGGCCGTCGCCTTCTTCGACCAGGTGGACGTCCTCGTGAGAGCTTTTCGGCCCTACCGGTCCGACATGCCCCACGTCGCCCGCTGGCTCGACGGCCTCCCGACGATGGCCGAGTTCCGGTCTCGCGTCCGGTCCGTCCTGACGCCCAGCGGCGAGGTCCTCGAGACGGCCACGCCCGAGCTTCAGCGGATCTCGCGGTCCTGGCGTCAGCTCCGGGAGCAGATCGAACAGCGTCTCAAAGCCTTTATCGGGAAGCCCGACTATGCGTCGGCCATCCAGGAGCCCATCCTCACTCAGCGGGATCACCGGTGGGTCCTCCTCGTGAAGGCGGACCAGCAGCACCGAATCCCGGGCATCGTCCTGGGGATGTCCGGCAGTGGTGCCTCTGTGTATCTGGAACCCCTGGAAATCGTCGAACTCAACAACCGGTATGTCCTCCTGGAAGAAGAACGCCGAGCCGAGGTCCAGCGCGTCCTCCGCCAGCTCACGGACGACCTGCGGGCCGTCTCGGACTGGCCCCGGCTGTTCCGACGACTGGCCCGCCTGGACGCCCTCCTGGCGATGGCCGCTTACGCCCACGCCTACGAGGCGGCGGTCCCCCGCGTGGAAGACGCCGACCGACTCGTCCTCGACCGGGCGCGCCACCCCTTGTTGGCCATCCAGGCCCGGACCCGCCGACAGACGGTCGTCCCCCTGGACCTGGAGATGGACGAACGGGCGAAGGTCCTCATCATCACGGGTCCCAACGCCGGCGGCAAGACCGTCGCCCTCAAGACGGTCGGCCTCGTCGTCCTGATGGCCCAGGCCGGCCTGCCCGTCCCGGCCGGTCCGGGGACCCGCCTGCCGTGCTTTTCCCACGTGATGGCCGACATCGGCGACCAGCAGGACCTGACGCAGAATTTAAGCACCTTTGCGTCCCACGTACGGCGTCTGATCCCCATGCTGACGACCCCCGTCCGGCGGGGCCTGTTCCTCATCGACGAGCTCGGGACGGGGACCGACCCGGCCGAGGGCGCGGCCCTCGGGACGGCCGTCTTGAAGCACCTGCGGAATCAGCCCGGCAAGGTCCTGGTCGTCACCCACCTGACGTCCATCAAGCTCATGGCCCTCCAAGAGGCCGACGTCATCACGGCGTCCATGGAGTTCGCCCCGGAGACGCTGGCACCGACGTTCCGTCTGATCCCGCACGCCTTCGGCGCCAGCCACGCCCTCGACATCGCTCGCCGGTACGGCCTGCCGGAAGCCATCCTCGAAGCGGCCTATCGGGCTTTGGACCCCTCTCACCTACAGTGGATGGAGCTGGTCCGCCGCCTCGAGGCGACCCAGCACGCCGTCGAGGAACAGCGGGCCGCCCTCGAACGGGAACGACAGGAACAGGCCCAGCGCTATCAAGCCCTCCTCCGAGAGCTGGAACAGAGCCGGGCCGCCCTGACGCAGGAGTGGCAGGCCTGGAAACAGCGGGTCCAGCGGTGGTGGGAGGAACGTCAACAGGAATGGCTGGCGTTCTTCCACGAGGTCCAGGACCCAGCCGTCCGGCAGGCCCTTCGAGAACGGTTCCAAGCAGTCCGACGTCAGTTCCTTCAGGAAGAGGCCGACGTCCTCCGACCGCCGCCGACCCTGGCGGCCGGACGGCCGGCCGACTGGTCACCCGGCATGGCCGTCCGCCTTCGGAATGCTTCGACGACGGGCACGCTGGAGGCTGTGGACTCCGAACGGGCCGTGGCGGTCGTGCGCGTTCAAGACAAGCGGCTTCAGGTCCCCCTCGCGTGGCTGGAGCCGACTCCGGGCGGCTCGCCCCCACCGGTCGTCCCGACGCCGGAAGACGTGAACCGGCTGGCGACGGCGTCCCCGGCCGATCGCGAGGTATATTTGCTGGGCCTCCACGTGCCGGACGCCCTGGACCGCCTGGACCAGGCCCTGGACCGAGCCTACCGCCGGGGTCTCCAACGCTTGCGGGTTATTCATGGCTACCGGCCGGGCCGGCTCAAGCAGGCCGTCCTGGAGCACCTGCGGCATCATCCGATGGTCGAGCGCGTCGAGCCGGCCCCGCCCCAGGAGGGCGGCCCGGGGGCGACGATCGTGTTCCTGAGGCAATGAGGTAGGTGGGCAGATGGGCAGACGGGGCAACTCCCGCGGGATACGGGAACGGGATGCAGGATACCAGAGCCGTTCAGCTCGTAAGATGGTATCGAGATGGCCTTGGCCGCCGCCCGAAATAAAGGGCGAACGGCGAATAGCGAATGGGGCCCTACCTCCCTATTTGCCGACCTGCCATCCGCCGACCCTGCCCCTGAGGTTGACACCGGGATAACTCCCGGTTCTACGAGGATGACACCGCCATAACCGGCGGTTCTCTAAAGATAACACCGGCGTGACTGCCGGTGTTCTGATGGGATGGACGCCGTCCTGACGGGCGGCGCCGGGACAGGGGGCGCCGGGATGACTCCCGGCGTTCGGAGGATGGGGGGTGGGATGGCTCCGGCTCTGGAGGGGGACACCGGCGTGACTGCCGGTTCTATAAGGAAAACACCGGCATGACTGCCGGTGTTTTGAGGATAGACGCCAGTCTCCCGACCTGCCCATCTGCCGACCTGCCCATCTGCCAAATGCCCATCTGCCCGACGGGAGTTCCGATATGGTCTGGCAGACCCTTCGTGCCATCGCCGGCTGGGCCGTCCTCCTGGGCCTGAGCCTCGGCCTGGCGCCTTGTTCGATCACGGGCGACCAAGCCGGCAAGCCGGTCCGGCCTGCGGAGCCCTGCCTCTCGGGTCAGGAGGCCCTTTTCGACCGATATGAGGGAACCCACGTGGCGAATGCCTGTCAGGACGACGCCGACTGCGTCGTCAGCGGATGTAGCCGGGAGGTGTGTGCCGCCGAGTCGGTCGTCACGACCTGTGAGGCCATCCCGACGCCGACCCGAGACTTAGGCTGTCGGGCCTGCGCCTGTGTGCAGGGCGAGTGCCGGTGGGTCCGGTAAGCCATGGGCGAAGGGTCCGTAGAGCCCGGGGTCGTGCCTGGCCCCCGTCCCGTCATCGTCACGCTGTCCCGTGGGAATGGCGACCCCGCTCTTAGACGAGCGGGGCCGGGATAAGGGGGTATGACCCCGCTCAGGCGAGCGGGACTTGGACGAAAATGGCCCACCGGCCTATCTATTAGCCGAATTCCCGGACTCCCGAACCCCCGAGCACTCGGAGGTATCCGATGGCTCCGATTCCCGGTCCCGACCCCCTGGGACTGCCGGTCCCGGCGTGGATTCTGTTCGCCTTGAAAGTCTTTGGTTTTTTCCTGCACATGGTCTTCATGAACCTGTGGCTGGCGGGCCTGCCGACGGCTCTGGTCCTGCACCTGCTCGGGTCTCCCGTAGGCGGACGGCTCTTTCGGGCGATGCCCTTCTTCATGGCCTTTGGGATCAATGCCGGCGTCGTGCCCCTTCTGTTCATCCAGACGCTGTATCCCCAGTTCTTTTATCCGGCGACGATCCTGCAGGCCTGGTTCTGGTTCCTCGTCATCCCGCTCCTCATCGTGGCCTACTACGCCGTCTACCTGGCGGCTTTCGGACGCTGGCCCGTGGCGGCGGCCGCCGTGGCGACGGTCCTGCTGACGTGGATCGGCCTGACGTTCTCGGCGGCCCTGACGCTGACGGCCCGGCCGGAAAAGTGGTCCGCCATTTTCCTGGCGACGGCGTCGGCCGGGGCCGTCCACGGGCGTTATCTCCACTGGGACCCCGAGGCGCTTCGCCGCTTCGGCCTCATGACGGGAATGGCTTTCGGGACCGTCGGGGCCTTTCTGGTCCTGGACGCCGAATGGTTCCGGCGAGAGGCGGCCTATCGGCAGGCGGCCCGGCGGCTCGTGCCGGTCCTGTACGTCCTCGGCGGGCTGGTCTACGGGCTGGCCGGCCTCGGCTATGCCCCGACGGTGGCGGACAAGCTCCCGCGAGCCCTGTGGCTCCTGGCCGGCGGGAGCCTGCCCCTGACGGTCCTCCTGGCCCTGGCCTACGTTCGACGACCCGGCCCCTGGACCGGCGGAGCCGTCCTGGCCGGTCAGGGCCTCGTCCTCGGGTCCAACGCCGTCGCCCGACAGGTCGTGCAGTTCCACGAACTCGGGGCCTGGGTCGACCTGGCCCGCGTGCCCGTCCGGGGCGAATGGGGGAGCTTCTGGCTGTTCGTGATCACCCTCGTCCTCGGCATCGGCGTCCTCCTCTGGATCGCCCGGGTCGTCCGGACTGCCAGAAGATAAGCCGGACTTCTGCAAACCCCAACCCGCCCGGAGGGTCGAAGGTTTCGCAGTCCCTAACGACCTTGGAGTCTCAAGGGGGCACGGGCGTAGGCGCTGTTTACGGAAAGGTCCATTCGGCGACGCCGACGCCGAGGACCCGCCGGTCGGGAAGCCCGTAGTCAGCCGGCCGCCACGTGCGGCTCACGCCGATCGTCAGAGCCACGCGGGGCCGGTCCGTCGGGAGCGGGACGTCCCAGGTATGGACCTGACGGTCTCGGAGCATGGCCTCGAGGACCCGCCGATCGTCGATCCATACGACGACGCTCACGGGACGGTGTTCCACGTCGGGGTGGTGGACGAACATCCGAAGCCGGAGACGGGGTCCGTGGACGGGGAGGACCGTCACGGCCCGCCGGCGGGTCCACCGGAAGGGCCCGCCGAGCGGGTCCCGCTCCGGACCGTAGAATCCATACGTGTAGCCCCATCCGACGGCGGCGGCCCGGAAGGGCGGTCGCAAATGATGCAGGCCGACGTAGGCCTGAGCGCCCGTATAGAGCAGGGCCAGGGCGATGACCCCAACCCAAACCCTCCGCGAGGTCGCCGACCCGGGAGTCGTCTCGGCCTCGAGGCCCACGAGCCGGGCGGCCCAAAACGCCAGGACCCAGAAGGTCATCAGGACGGCCCCGTCCTGGGCGTGCGCCCCGACGAGGGACGAGATCCCGAAGAGGACGAGGACGACCTTCAGGACCCCAGCCGACCGGCGAACTTCAGCCGGTGCGGCCTGCCCTAAGACGGTCCGGACGAACACGGCCATCCAGAGGACCCACCCGAGACTGCCCAGAAGCCCCAGCTCGGCCAGTTGATGGAGGTACCAGTTCTGGGCGTTGTCGAAGTGCAGGGGATCACCCAGGAGCCGCAGGCCGTAGTCGCTGACCAGGACGTAGTACGTCCCGCTCCCGATGCCCGTCAGGGGCACGTCCCGGAGCATGGCGCCCGTGACACGGTAGAAGGGGAGCCGGTCGGCGAGTTGTGTTCGGAAGGCCTCGGACAGGTTCCCGAGGTCTTGGACCGCCGGAAGCCGGACGATGGCCCGGTACAGCGGCGTGCCCCGAAAGAGATACGCGGCGCCAAGCAGACTCGCCGCCCCGATGACGCCGACGAGGCCGGCCAGGCCCCACCGCCACCCGGCCCGCCGACCGGCCGCTCCGGCGACGCCGACCGACCCGGCCAGGGCCGTCAGCCCTAACAGGAGCGCGGTGCGAGACCCGGACGCCAGGATCCCGAAGCCCGACGCCCCAAGCCCGGCCAGGAGGCCCAACCGGCCCGTCCACGACCGGACCGGCAAAGCCGCCGCCAGCAAGGCCGGCCCGGCCAGGGCCGAGAGCAGTCCCAGGGGATTGGGGTCCAAAAGGCCTCCTGAGGCCGCCCGCAGGCCGACCCACCGGGGTCGGTTCATGAATCGCACGTCCCAGAAGCTCTGCACGGCGGCGATGAGGACCGTCAGGAGAAAGGAAACGCCCAGGGGCATCAGGACCCAGCGTCGGAAGTCGGCCATCGGGCGGCGTCCAAAGTGGTAAAAAAGGGCATCCGTCCAGAGAAGACCCGTCACGGTCAGGGCCGGGAAGAAGAGGGCCATCCCGACCGTGACCGTATGCGGCGTGCCGACGCCGTTGCCCGCCAGACGAAGGGGTAGGGTCAGGCCCGGCGCAAAGTCCAGCTCCCGGAGGACGACGACGGGCCACGACAGGGCGACCGTGAGAGCCCACAGGGCGATCGGGGCCTTCCAGGCCGTCGGTACATGCCACCGCCGGACGTCCGGGCCCGCCAGGCATAGGCCCAGGACCCCCGCCAGCCAGGGAAGCAAGGGGAAATAGGCCGCGTGGAAGGCTGTATAGAACAGGCCGGGGACCATGTACAGGAGGCCCAGCCAAGGCGCCAAGCTCCGCTCTCGAAGGAAGCGGCCCAGGAGGAATCCGCCGGCCAGGGCCACGCCTACCAGGAAGGGCATGGCCGGGACGACGGGCCTCGCCAGGAGGCTCAGCGCCGTGACGGCCGTCAGGACCGATACCAGACCGACGACCTTGGAGGCCGTTTCCATCATGCCCGGACCTGAGGAACCCCGAGCCGCTTCGTCACGCCGTCCCGTCGTCACGTCGCCCCCGGAGTCGGCGGCCGGGGAAGACCCCCGCCAGATCTCCGTGGAGGACCCGACCGTGAGCCGCGACCTCCCGGACGAAGCGGTTGCCCACCCGCCACATCGTTCGGAACTCCTCGGGCGTGTAGCCGACCGGCTCGAGGGGTAGACTCAAGCCCTCGTTCAGGTCCAGGAGCCGACGGATCCGGTCGAGGAAGGGTTCCCGAAAGTCGGCGATGACGGCGATATCGACGTCCGAACCCTCGTGGACGTCGTCCCGGGCGAAGGACCCGAAGAGCAGGACGGCCTGGGGCTTCCATACCCGAGTCAAGCGTTCCACGTAGATCGCTATCTTTTGATAAATTTCCTCACGGCACTCAAGATCGACGCGGCGTAGCGCACGCATCGGCGCGCTATCTCCTCCGTGTAGTAACGGTAGGGAGCCCCGGCCGGGTAAAAGTTCGGATACCGGGCCCCGATGTAATGGCGGTCCAGCTCCTTTCCCAGGTCGATCAGGTCCCGGAACGAAGGCTCTCCCCTTGCCACCTCCTCCAGGAGCTCGACGACCGAGGGGTGATGAGGGCTCGAAATCCCTGCCCGTAGAGGAATCCCTTCAGGGCCTTCTCGGAGGCCTGTTGGGCAAAGAAGGCCGAGGCGTAATAATCGCCGTCTTTCAGACAGTCTCGGGCCGTCTTCAGGTCGGCCCGGGCCTGGTCCAGCCAGCGGCGTGCCTCCTCCCGATTTCCCATGCCCGCTATCCCGTCATGCCAGCACTCTCTGAAGGCACTCGGCGACGGGCGGCAGGGGCCACCGCAGGACCCACCCGACGTCCAGCCAGAAGCCCGGCACGGCCCGACTCTCCAGCCGACCCGCCGTCACGACCGTCGCCTCGTAGGCGTCCCCCCGGAGCCGATGGACGACGACCTCGCCCCGGTCGGCGTCCACGACCCAGTACTCGGGAATCCCGGCTTGGGCATAGTCCCGGGCCTTCTCGACCAGGTCGATGGTACGCGTCGAGGGACTCGTGACCTCGACGACCAGGACGGGCCGGACCCTCAAGGGACTCCCCCGGGCCTGGGGCACGTCCTCCGGGGCCAGGACGAACAGGTCCGGTTCCCTCGTGACTTCCGGCGCCAACTGCACGGCCGCCGGACCCGTCAGGACTTTTCCCCAGCCCCTAATTTCACAGTAGCCAGCCAGAAGGCGGTACAGGAATCCGACTCGGTCTTGATGTTCAGCCGACGCCGGCGAGTACACGACGACCTCCCCGTAGGCGAATTCCCACCGGGCCTGCTCCGGGGCCTCTTGGAGGTACCGCTCCAGGGTCCAGCCGCCCAGGCGGACGACGTACGGCTCTTGCACGACCTCCTTCCGTTCATCGACGACCAGGACCTTCATAGGGACCTCTTGGGCTTCTTATGAGAGGCCAGGACCCGCCTCAGGCACTCGGCGACGGGCGGCAGGGGCCACCGCAGGACCCACCCGACGTCCAGCCAGAAGCCCGGCACGGCCCGACTCTCCAGCCGACCCGCCGTCACGACCGTCGCCTCGTAGGCGTCCCCCCGGAGCCGATGGACGACGACCTCGCCCCGGTCGGCGTCCACGACCCAGTACTCGGGAATCCCGGCTTGGGCATAGTCCCGGGCCTTCTCGACCAGGTCGATGGTACGCGTCGACGGACTCGTGACCTCGACGACCAGGACGGGCCGGACCCTCAAGGGACTGCCGTGAGCACGCGGGACGTCCTCCGGGGCCAGGACGAACAGGTCCGGCTCCCGCGTGACTTCCGGCGCCAACTGCACGGCCGCCGGACCC